>RDDY01000143.1 GCA_003852805.1 Chryseobacterium sp. | reverse complement strand
CCTTCGCGGTCGCGCAGAGATTTTATCTTTTCCACCGCTTCGCGCACCAGTGAGTTTGCCGTGTCGAAGCCTTTTTTTATCGTGCCGTTGGTAATCTCGAAAAAGCTTTTCTCGGCACCGTCCAAGAGTTCGAATACATCGGTAGACTCCTTGTAGGATTGATCGATCACGTTGCCCGAAACGTTGATGAGCGAGCGCAGGATAAACTTCTCCAAGATGACTCGGACATGGTATTCTATATGTGCCGAGGATGATACGCCCATCGTCAGGTCTACTATGTAATGGTCGCCGCCGGCGCCTTGCAATCTGCCGTCCTTCTTCAGTTCTTGGATCACCGTTATCATGTCCACAGGATGGTTGGCCTGGTAAAGGCTGAGAATGGCGCTGAATATCTCCTGATGACGAGGGTCATAGAAAACCTTTTCGGTCAAAAGATCAATTGAGAAGTCGAGCGCTTTCTTGTCGATCAAGAACGTCCCGATAACGAGTTTCTCAAAATCAACCGCATTCGGCGGCATTTTCCCGTTAGCGATGGAAAACTCGCGTGCGAAGTTGCCGTGAATAAGTGACGATAAAGTTTCCTTCTGAGCCATGGGACAAAGATAAGCGTTTTAAACACGACGGCCTGACCTTGTTCATAAGCCGGCAGTTAATTTTAAACGGCTGATATTTAAAGTGTTATGGGTTGTGTTTATCAACAACCGAAACTTTTATCGATGCTAAGTTGTATTGTTGTCAATAGTTCATCTTCCGCAGTTTCGGAGCGAAGATTCCTACACTTACGGCGGTAAGTAAAGTCAGGGTTCCGCCAAAAACCACCGAGCGAACCACGCCCAAGAATTTTGCTGCGACGCCGCTTTCAAATTGTCCCAGCTCGTTGCTCGATGTGATAAATATGGAGTTGACACTGAGTACACGGCCGCGGATATGGTCGGGCGTTTTCAACTGTACAATGGTGCCGCGGATGACAACGCTGATGCCGTCCAGCATTCCGCTGATTACCAACAATCCAAACGACAGCCAATACAACTGAGACAAACCGAAACCGATGATACAAAGACCAAAACCTGCCACGGCTGCTATCAATATTTTTCCTTGATTCTTCTTTAAAGGAATCAGTGTCAAAGCAATAATGATACACATGGCCCCGATGTCAGACGCGGCGTTCAACAGCCCGAACCCCTCGGAGCCTACTTTCAGAATATCGGTGGCGTAAACCGGAATCATCGCCACCGCGCCACCGAACAAAACAGCGAATAGATCAAGGGTCAGTGCACCTAATATTTCCTTTGTTTTATAAATGTAAGCGACGCCTTCGCGTATGCTTTCTTTCAACTTTACTTTTTTGCCGATGCGCTCGGATGGATGCAGATTCAACTGCCAAAAGAAGATTGAAGCAAACATCATGAGTCCGACGATGACCATCAGTGTCCCTGAAATGTCTATCCAATGGATCAGGAAGCCGCCCAACGCATGACCGAAAACCGAAGAGGTGAGAAAGGTAGCTTGATTCACCGTCACGGCGCCGGGCAGTTGCTCGCGGCTGACGATTTTGGGTATCATTGCCGGGATCAGCGGGCCTAAAAACGCTCGGCAAATCCCCGTAAAAAAGATGGTGCCGTAAATGTAATAGCTGAGTTGCTTGTGGGTGAGTTGCAAATAATCGTGGCCGAGGTAAGCCATCGCCGCCAATAAACCGATTAAAAATACGTAAGCATAATTGCAGAGAAGCAGCAGTTTTCGCTTCTCGGTATTGTCGATAACGTGCCCTGCATAAAGGGCTGATGAAACGGCGGGAATGACCTCTGATAATCCGATCAACCCGATGGCGAACGGATCGCGCGTCAATTGATAAATCCACCAGCCCATGGTAGTGGCCATCATCCGGAAGGCCAACACCAAGAAAAAGCGGCCCGTCATCATATTGCGGAATTCTGCAATCCTGAGGGTGCGCAGGGGTTCGAAAGAAATCATGGCGGCAAAGGTAAAACATTATCTTTGCAGCCATGAACTGGATTTTGATTATTGTCGCGGGCCTCTTCGAGACGGGTTTTGCCTTTTGCATGGGCAAGGCGCGGGATGCATCGGGCACCGAAGCGTTTTTGTGGTGGCTGGGTTTTGCGGTTTGCATGACCATCAGTGTGGTTCTCATGTTCCGTTCGGTAACGGGTCCCGGCGCATTGCCTGTGGGCACTGCCTACGCCACGTGGACAGGCATCGGCGCGATCGGCGGTGTACTGATGGGCATTTTCTTTTTCAGCGAGCCGGCTACCTTCTGGCGGCTGTTCTTTGTCTTTACATTGATTGCTTCTATTGTAGGGCTTAAATTTGTAAGCAGTTGATTCCTAATCACTAAATAAAAATGCCGACTTTCAACTGAAAGTCGGCTTTGCTTTTTAGATAAGTGAGACGGTTATTTCTTTATGAATTTCGTAGTCGTCAATTTCTTGCCGTCTTGGCCCGCAATGCTGATGTTGTATACTCCCTTGGCAAGTTGCGAAATGTTGACGGAAGTTCCTGTGCTTTCCAGAACCAATCTGCCGTTGGCGTCATAGATTTGGGAAGTAACGCTCATTTTGCCGTCGAGGGTTTTGATGTTGAGAACATCGGTCGCCGGATTAGGATAAACGCTTACCTTCGCCAGGTTGCTGTAGAGCTCAGTGGTTCCCATGGTTCCGGCCTCTCCGTGAATGGTAAAAGCCAAGGCATTTAAAGTTGTGTCACCTACCAAGTTTTCGATGTTGGTCCAATTGGTGGCGCCGGCACCAAACAGATCGTACGGATCTACCAGTTTTGATTTGTTGAAGTTGGCATTGTCGCTCGCCAACCAATTCCAACGCTCGTAGCTGTCAAAATCGTCGTCAAAATCGATCTTTGGCGCAAATACTACCCAATATTTCTTGTTGGCAGACAGCGGCAGAGGCTGGTCCAAAGCTTTCTGCAAATCAATGCTGAATGTATATAGACTCTCATCCTTACCGATAGTAAGCGAAGCATCTCCGGCCGAGAATGTCTTCTTGGCCAAAGCTGTTCCGGCTCCGCCCGGTATCCCTGCAGGTTTGCCGCTGTTGTCCTCGTAGAGATAAAACTCAGCTCCTATAAGGAAATCCTCCAAGTCTTCAAATGATTGGAAGCCATAGAAATCAATACCCGTAACGGTGGCATCTGCGTCTAATTGGAAATCATCTGCGGAGTAGACGCCAACATCATCTGCGGCCACGTCTGATACAATACCGTTCTCGTCATTTGAATCTTGGCTGAACAAAACACCGGGCGCTTTATGCGTGGAAGCGGTTTTTACCTTTCCCGCGGTTGCCTTAAATTCAAGTTTTGAGCTTTGCGCTGCGGCCAATGTCATCAGGCAAGATGCTGCCAGTACATACAGTTTTTCATAGTAAAATGTTTGTTGTGATTGTCAAATATATAATAAAAATATTATCACGCCAATCATCTTGGTTGGAATATAGGCTTTAGACCATATAAATTCGCAATAAAACAGCTTTTTTATTGCGTCGCCTCGTTGGTTGTATTTAGCTGTCAGGTATTGATATACAGGCTGTTATAAACATCTGTTTAATGCCTGATCATTAAATAAGAAAATATTTGCAGAACATTTTCTTGGTATTCTGACCGATGCATCGGAAATTGTAGATTTTGGATCTAAAACCCGGACCTGAGATTCCGGAGATCGTCGGCAATAACTCTGTCATTCGCCAATCTAGGCAGTTTGTTCTGACCGCCCAGCTTGCCTTTCGATTTTGCATAATCGTTGAAGGCATTTTTTCGTAGGCGGGTAATGATGAGCGGTTGTAGAATATTGCCGGAGATCAAGTCGTCATAATAGCTGTTGCGTTGGCGAAGCTCACCGTCGAGTGTTTTGCGGAAGGCTTCGGGATCCGATGGTTCTTTTTCAAACTCGATGAACCATTCGTGGTAGGGCAGACCTGCGCCGGGGTTGACCTGTGGTGCAAGATGAAACTCGGCAACTTCTGCCGGATGTTTTTCCAAAGTGGCTTTCAATGCTTCTTCCACTTCATACGCAATTACATGTTCGCCAAAGGCAGAAGTGAAATGTTTGGTGCGGCCGGAGACTACAATGCGGTACGGATTCTTTGAAATAAAGCGAACCACATCACCGATGGAATAAGCCCAAAGACCGGAATTGGTCGTCAGGATCAGTGCGTAGTCCTTGTTCAGTTCTACATCTTTCAGCGATAGTCGGCGCGCATCCGGTTTCCCGAATTCTTCCAACGGAATAAACTCGTAATAAATGCCGTGGTTGGTCAACAGCAATAAACCTTCTTTGGTGTAATCATCTTGGAACGCGAAGAAGCCTTCGCTGGCGGGAAAGGTTTGAACGATGTCCACCTCCTTGCCCAGCAGTTGCACCATTTTCTCGCGGTAAGGTTCATAGTTAACGCCGCCGGTAATGATGAGTTGTAGATTCGGGAAAAGTTCGGTAATCTTCTTACCGTTGCGCTCGATCAGTTTTTCAAAATACATGATCAACCACGGCGGAATGCCTGAGATCAGCGTCATGTTCTGGCGCTCAGTTTCCTTTACTATGGCATCCACCTTAGTTTCCCAATCCTCGATAAGATTGGTCTGCATGCTCGGCAAACGGTTGCGCTGCAAATACTGTGGGATATGATGCGCAACGATTCCCGAAAGTCGTCCGGTTTTAATGCCTGCAATCTCTTCCAGTTCGGGCGAGCCTTGGAGGAAGATCATCTTGCCGTTTACGAAAGCTGACTCATTTTTCTGCGCCATGTAATGGAAGATGGCGCTCTGTGCCGCCTTTATCTGAAACGGCATCCCTTCTTCTGAGATCGGGATGTATTTACTGCCCGAGGTGGTACCCGAAGTTTTTGCAAAATACTGTGGCTTGCCGGGCCACAATACATCGGTCTTTCCGGATTTTATTTCTTCTATATACGGCCGAAGATCCTCGTAATCCTGCACGGAAACTTGTTGACGAAACTCTGCCTCGTTATGGATGTTTTTAAAATTGTGCTTACGCCCGAACTCGGTTTCTTCGGCGGTTTTTATCAATTCCATCAACAGTTCTTTTTGATCGTCGACGGCGTTTTGCTTAAATTTCTGGCTGTCTTTCACATGCAGTTTTGCCCAGATCAGCGCAGCGGTTTTCTTTATTTTGTTCAGCATAAACAAGCGTTATTGCAAACGGTAAAAGTACAGTATTTCCAGAGATGCCCGTGAACGGTAGTTGTTTATATGCTGCTAAATTGTCACTTATAATCGCGCGGCATGATAATGGTATATTTGCCGCGACGATTTCGGATAATGCTCCCAAATCGCTTTATGCTTTATACCTGTTTAATGCAATTAAAAAATATAAACGAAACCCTGCTGCCGTCACTGCTGAAGGCCGAATGGGGAAAAGAAATACTGAGCAACGGCTCAGACTGGCTCAGCGTAAAGGGCGCGGCGGGTTCGTCCAAGAGCCTGCTGATCGCCGAGAAATTCCTGACAGCTGACTCAGACATCCTGTACATCACCGATGATAAAGAAAACGCGCTGTACGCTGCGGCAGAACTGGAGGAACTGTGTGGTAAGGAAAACGTCGTCTATTTTGCGGCTACCTACCTGGAACCCTACCAGACCGAGAAAACCCAAAATGCCAACGTGGTATTGCGAACCGAGGTTATCCGCAGATTGACGAGCGACGAGAGCAAAAAAATCATCGTGACTTTTGCCGGCGCCATGAGTGAGAAAGTCATCCGAAAGGAAGATTTCAAAAAGCGAAGCATCACGGTGAAGGTGGGTGATCAGCTGGATTTTGATATTGCCGAAGTGTTGCAGGCCAAGCTGAAGTTTAGCATGACCGATTTCGTTTCGGAGCCGGGCGAGTTTGCGGTGCGCGGTGGTATTGTGGATGTGTTTTCCTACGGTAATGATCAGCCGTATCGCGTCAGTTTTTTCGGTAACGAGGTGGAGAGTATCCGGACTTTTGATATTGAATCTCAGCTGTCGCAGGATAAAGTGAAAGAGTTTCAGCTGATTTCAAATATTGACGAAGGCGGAACATCTGAGCGTGTCGCCTTTGCAGAACTGCTGGCGGGCGGCACTCTGGTATTTTTCCATAACGCTGCGGTCACTTTCCAAAAGCTAAAAGTCTTTTATGAAAAAGCAGAAGACGCCTACGAAAAACTGAGCAGGGATATCAAGCACAGTTTGCCCGAAGAGCTGTTCTTGGACGATGAAAGTTTTGTCGAAAGCATCAGGAAGTTTAAGGTAATTGATTTTACCTCGGACCCGACGGCTTTTTCAGCCGCTGAGGTCAACCTTAAGCTGACGCCGCAGCCGGCCTTCAATAAGAATTTTGAACTGCTGACCGAGGATCTGGAAGCGAGGTTGAAAGATGGTTACCAGACCTGGATTTCATTCGCCTCGGAAAAGCAGAAGGACCGCCTGGAAGCTATTTTTGCAGATCAGGAAAAGAATCTGCCGTTCAAAAGCTTCCGCTCAGAACTGCACGAGGGCTTTGTCGATGCACAAAATAAACTGTTGGTCTACACCGATCATCAGATTTTCGACCGTTACCAGCGTTACAAGGCGAAAAATGCCTTTGTAAAAAGCGAACAGTTAACCCTGAAGGACCTGATGTCACTGAAAGTGGGCGACTATATCACCCACATCGACCACGGCATCGGCAAATTCATGGGTCTGGTAAAGGTGAACAATAATGACCGTGTACAGGAATGCTTTAAACTCAGCTATAAAAACGGCGACCTGCTGTACGTCAGCATTCACTCGCTTCACAAAATTTCAAAGTATAACGGTCCCGAAGGCAAGGAAGTGGTGCTGAGCAAGCTCGGTTCTACCGCGTGGAAATCGCTGAAACAGAAGACGAAAGCCAAGGTTAAGGAGATTGCTTTTGACCTTATAAAACTTTACGCTCAGCGTAAGACCGCGAAAGGTTTTGCCTACGCGCCTGACACTTATCTGCAAAACGAGCTGGAGGCATCGTTCATCTACGAGGATACACCTGACCAGGAAACCGCCACCAACGATGTAAAGCAGGATATGGAGGCCGAAACGGTGATGGACCGCCTGATCTGTGGCGACGTGGGCTTCGGCAAAACTGAAGTAGCTATCCGTGCAGCATTTAAGGCAGCCACCGATGGCAAACAGGTCGCGGTGCTGGTACCGACAACCATTCTGGCGTTTCAGCATTACCGTAGTTTTAAGGAAAGGCTGAAAGATTTCCCTGTAAACATTGCCTACCTGAACCGTTTCCGTACAGCAAAACAGAAGTCTGAGACGCTGAAAGACCTGGCAGATGGCAAAATTGACATCATCATCGGTACCCATCAGCTGGTGGGCGCCAAGGTGAAATTTAAAGATCTGGGGCTGCTCATCATCGACGAGGAACACAAATTCGGCGTGGCAGTGAAGGACAAGCTGAAGACCTTTAAAGCCAACGTCGATACTTTAACACTGACCGCAACGCCTATTCCGAGGACCTTACAGTTTTCGCTCATGGCCGCGCGGGATTTATCAGTGATTAAAACGCCACCACCGAACCGCCAGCCTGTGGACACGCGCATTATCGGCTTCAATGAGGAAACCATCCGCGATGCCGTCAGCTATGAGCTGGAACGCGACGGCCAAGTGTATTTCGTAAATAACAGAATTGAAAATCTGAAGGAAATTGCAGGCATGATCCAGCGCCTTGTGCCGGACGCTAGGGTGGTAATAGGCCACGGCCAGATGGACGGTAAACAGCTGGAACAGAATGTGCTGGATTTTATGGAAGGTAAATACGACGTGTTGGTGTCCACCACCATCATCGAAAGTGGTGTGGATGTGCCGAATGCTAACACCATTTTCATCAACGACGCCCAACGTTTCGGTATGGCAGACATTCACCAGATGCGCGGCAGGGTGGGTCGAAGCAATCGTAAAGCGTTCTGCTACCTGATAACGCCGCCGCTGGATTTGGTGTCATCTGATGCGCGCAAGCGCCTGGAAGCCATTGAGCAGTTCTCGGACCTGGGTAGCGGCTTCCATATCGCCATGAAAGACCTGGAAATCCGCGGCGCCGGGGACCTGCTGGGCGGTGAACAGAGCGGCTTTATCAACGAGATGGGTTTTGACACTTATCAGAAGATCATGCAGGAAGCGCTGGAGGAACTGAAGGACGATGAGGAATTCGAAAATCTATTCCAAAACGATAGCGAGCGCAAGAAGCTGTTTAACACGACCAAGGATGTCAACATAGACACCGATCTGGAGCTGATGCTGCCTGATGATTACGTGAGCAGTACTGAAGAACGATTGCTGCTGTATCAGAAACTGGCCGACATCAAGAACAACGCAGAACTTCGACAGTTTGAAAATGAGCTGCGCGACCGCTTCGGCGAACTGCCTCCGGAGGCAGTCAACCTGCTGAAAAGTGTAGAGCTGAAATGGCTGGCTGCGGACATCGGTTTTGAGAAAATTGTGATGAAGAACGGTGTTTTTCTCGGCTATTTCCCGTCAAATGCGCAGGACAGGTTTTACCAAAGCGACCGTTTCCGCAATATCATCAGTTACCTGAGTCAACATTCAAAAGATGCACAGCTGAAAGAAAAAGACACCAGCGAGGGCAAACAGCTCATGATGCGTAAGGATAATGTGGATAATGTGGATCAGGTCAATGCATTGCTGCAGCAGATGTTAGCTCAGGAAACCACAAGTCATGCTTAGGTCACTATTTAAATTTTTTAAGCGGTCCTCAAGCAAATCTGTCGAGGTCGAAACTATTGAAGACATTACTATGAAATATCTAATTATCGGGCTCGGCAATAAAGGAGCTGAGTACGCAGGCACACGCCACAATGTCGGCTTTGAAGTCGCTGATCGTATTGCTGTGAAAATGGATGTACCGTTTAACAGCGCCAATTTCGGCTGGGTGGCAGAAGGGAAGCATAAAGGGAGAAAAGTCTTTGTTTTAAAACCCGACACCTACATGAACCTAAGCGGCAATGCGGTAAAATTCTGGATGCAAAAAGAAAAAATTCCATTGGAGAATGTTCTGGTCATCACAGATGATTTGGCGCTGCCGTTTGGCACTTTGCGGATGAAACTGAAAGGTTCGGACGCGGGTCACAATGGCTTAAAGAATATTCAGGCTGTTCTGAATACTCAACAATATGCACGGCTGCGCTTCGGTATCTCCGCAGATTTCTCTGCCGGAAAACAGGTAGACTATGTTCTGGGCAAATGGGATGAAGAAGAGACTGCAAAACTAGATGAACGGATTAACAAATTTGCCGACGCGGCACTATCATTCGTGTTTGCAGGCGGTAACAATACAATGAGCGCTTACAATGGAAAATAAAGAAGAACGTATCGCGAATATCAGCCGCCACGAAGCTACGCTGAACAAAATGGACGAGCTGGTGCAGAAGCTGGATGAATTGCAGCAGGAATGGTCAGGCATGCAAAAAGCCTACGATGAACTGATCGAATACTATTATAGTAATACACGCCACGAAGACCTCGAACTGGATGAAAAAGATGATTTCTTCGGTGACCTGCCCAGAGGCGTATTAGGCCAAGATGCGATCTACAACATGATGGTGGACAACTCGCAGGTAGCTTTCCGCTTCATGCGTACGGCGCTGGATTATTTAGAGCCTTAAAGCGGTTTTCTGAAAATAGTGTACTCTTTGTAGCGGCGGTTGCCCGGAATCCGTTCGATTACGGCGCGCATCCGCTCGTTGTCTTTCATGATGAGGTGGCTGTCCATCGATGTAAAGCCGAGTTTTAGTGCAGAGCCGATCAGCCGCTCCGCCAAAATAGCATCGAGTCCTTTGTTGCGATAGTCGGGACGGACGGCGCCCAAGAGGAGAACCAATCGCTTCGATTTTCTCAAAGCTTTCAGAATAGGATACCAGCCAAACGGAAACAGACGGCCGTTGGTCTTGGCAATGCCCTCGTTTACGTTCGGCATGGCGA
Organism: Chryseobacterium sp.; assembly: GCA_003852805.1. GTDB lineage: Bacteria > Bacteroidota > Bacteroidia > Flavobacteriales > Weeksellaceae > Elizabethkingia. The sequence continues at coordinate 219 of RDDY01000143.1, read as the reverse complement.
TAACAAAGGCAACCGGCTCGTTCTCGGCATCTACCAGAACCTTAATCAGCTGTGGCTTCAGCAATGGAATAAAGCGGCGCGCAAACTCCTCAGCCTCTTTCTCACTGACTTTTGTGAAACCGTAGATGTCGGTGTAGGTGGAATTGATCAGCCGAAATATCGGTTTTACGAAAGGTTTGATTTCCGATGTCGAACTAAAGTCCAAAGCGCGCACGTTGA
>RDDY01000120.1 GCA_003852805.1 Chryseobacterium sp. | reverse complement strand
GTGTCTTTCTCGCCGCCGAACGCCCCGCCGATCTCGGCTCCGGAAGTACCGATGTTGACGTTGGCAATCCCGCAATCCGAACCTGCCTGAGACAGGAACAATTCTGCCTCGCGCAGGTTGTTCGTCATAATGGCAGACGAGAGTCCTTGCGCCACACCGTTTTGCAGTTCAATTGCATTCTCCACATCGCCGCTGTATTTTATCAGATAAAGAATAGGCGCAAAGGTTTCATGCTGAACGATGTCATAATGATTTTCCACCTCAGCGATCGCAGGTTTTACATAGCAGCCGCTCTCGTAGCCGTGGCCTTCCAAAACGCCTCCTTTCACAATCATCGTTCCGCCTTGCTCTTTCACTTTTTCAATGGCATCGGTAAACATTTTCACCGCATCGGTATCGATCAGCGGCCCGACGTGATTGGTCTCGTCCAACGGATTGCCGATTTTCAATTGATCGTATGCTGCCACAATGGCGTCGCGCACTTTGTCATAAATACTTTCGTGAATGATGAGACGACGCGTGCTGGTACAACGCTGGCCGGCAGTACCTACAGCACCGAAGACCGCGCCGATAACCGTCATGCGAATGTCGGCATCGGGAGTGACGATGATGGCGTTGTTTCCGCCGAGTTCCAACAGAGACCTGCCGAGACGCGCGGCCACTTCTTGCGCCACAATCTTGCCCATTCTCGTAGATCCTGTGGCGGAGACCAGCGGCACTCTTTTGTCTTTTGACAACAGCGCACCTATTTCATGATCGCCGATGAGCAAGCAGGAAATCCCCTCGGGCAGATCATTTTCTTTCAATACCTCGGCAATGATATTTTGACAAGCTATCGAACAAAGCGGTGTTTTTTCCGACGGTTTCCAAACGCATACGTTTCCGCAGATCCAAGCGAGAGCGGTGTTCCAGCTCCAAACCGCCACCGGGAAATTGAATGCCGAAATGATCCCCACCACGCCCAGCGGATGGTATTGATCGTACAAACGGTGCCCCGGGCGCTCCGACTGCAATGTCCAGCCGTTCAACTGCCGCGAAAGCCCGACGGCCAAGTCACAGATGTCTATCATTTCTTGTACCTCTCCGTAGCCTTCTTGCAATGATTTTCCCATTTCGTACGAGACCAGTTTGCCCAAATCTTCTTTGTACTCGCGCAGTTTCAGACCGAACTGTCGTACAATTTCTCCGCGCTTCGGTGCGGGCATCATGCGGAATTCTTTAAACGCTTGCTGCGCTTTTTCTATCACGCGCTCGTAATCTTCCGCGGTGGCGGTTTCGGTTTTACCGATGACGGCACCGTCAACCGGAGAGTGAGATTGTATCTCGGGTCCGCTGCTAAACCACTCGCTTCCTGTGGATGCGCCTTTGTTGTTTTCTTTTATTCCTAATCTTAAATTTTTAGCAAAATTACTGATTTCCGCTGCAAAGAAAACCTAAGTTTTTCGGCCTTGTAAACTATTATTTTTAACTTAGCCAAAACTTCAAAAGAGCAAAAATGTCAGAAAAAACTGCCGTTCTCGGTATTGAAAAAGTATTAGAAAGATTAGGAATAAAAGAAAACAACAAAGGCGCATCCACAGGAAGCGAGTGGTTT
>RDDY01000211.1 GCA_003852805.1 Chryseobacterium sp. | reverse complement strand
CGCATAATTTAAAATGTTAAAATAAGCCAAATCAGTTTTATTATCATATTTTTGCAATAAATCAGACTCGCTCCGATGGGCGGGTCGCAAAAATAGAAAGCTTTATGATTAAACGATTATCATTACTTTCTCTGTTTACACTGATGCCTGCGTCTTTTTACTATGCACAGACCACGGTTTATGCCTATGTGAAAGATGTGGAAGGCAAGCCGGTGGAAAGGGCAGAGGTAGACCTTCGGGAGACCGGAGATGATGTGGTAGCGGATAAGATTGGATACTTCCAGTTCGTGGATCTGATGCCCGGACATTACAAAGTGACCGTCTCCAAGAGTGCATTTGAGCCGCAGGTGTTGGAGTTTGACGTGAAGGCAGACGAGAAGCGCAAAGATTTGGGCGTGATTACCCTGATGCCGATGTCGCTGAGCGCGATAGATCAGGGTCTGCTCATCGTAGATTCCAATGCGGAGGATGAGGAAGCGGCGCAGTCTACCGTCGGCTTGCTTCAGTCGTCTCGGGATGTGTTCAGTAACATTGCGGGGTACGATTTGGGATTCTACTGGTTCCGACCGCGCGGCTTGGACAGCCGTATGGGCGAGGTAATGATGAACGGCGTCAGCATGATCAATGCAGACAACGGCCGCGTAGACTTCGCCAACTGGGGCGGACTGAACGAGATCACCCGTTATCCCGAAATTGCCGTCAACCATGCACCGTCGGAATATGCCTTTGGCGGAACCGGCTCGGTGGTTTACAAGAACACGCGCGCAAGCGAATACAGAAAAGGAAGCCAACTTACCTACTCGCTTACCAACCGCAACTACCGCAATCGCCTCTCATACAGATTCTCATCGGGGATGAACCGGAACGGCTGGGCGTTTACGGGAATGCTGGCCAGACGCTGGGCCGAGGAAGGAATCCAAGAAGGGACTTTCTATGATGCACTGAGCGGATATCTGGGCGTGGAAAAGCGCATCAACGACAATCATACGGTTACGCTGAACGCAATAGGTTCCAACTACCGCAGAAGCACTTCGAGCCCGAACACTCAGGAAGTGTATGATTACCGCGGCGTCCATTACAACTCGTATTGGGGCTGGCAAGACGGCAAGAAGCGCAGTGAGCGCGTACGCAAAGGTTTCCAGCCGATTATCGAGTTAACGGATTACTGGAAAATCAACGACAAATCGAATCTTTGGACCACGGTTTCTTATCAGTTCGGTCAAGACAAAGGTTCGCGTTTGGATTGGTACAAGGCAAACAACCCTTCGCCGACCTATTACCGTAATTTGCCGAGTTTCTACCTGAACCGCGAGAAGGAAGGAGTGCATGATTCTTTCAACGCTCAATTGTGGCGCGATCGTTGGGAAAACAACGATCAAGATTATACCCAGATAAACTGGAATAACCTTTACGAAATCAACAGAAACGTAGGTCGCTCGGTTCACTACCTGGTAAACGATGTTGCTGATGACAAGATCTGGAATGTATCGACGCATTACACCAACGATCTGTCGGACAAGACGCGTTTGATATTAAACCTCTCTTACCAAAATTTCCACTCCGATCAATACCGCGAGGTCAAAGACCTGCTGGGCGGC
>RDDY01000187.1 GCA_003852805.1 Chryseobacterium sp. | reverse complement strand
AAGCAGCTGAGCGAGTTGCAAACCCGAAAAATGTTCGCAAGCATGAAGCCGGTGATCAACGAGCACATCTCTTGGTTTGCCTACGACGGCGATCGACCGATTGCCATGTGGATCAACCTTCCCGATCTGAACCAATGGTTCAAGTACCTCGACGGCAAGTTCGATTTGCTCCGAAAGCTGAAATTCCTTTGGTTGAAACAATTCAGACCCAACACCAAGATGGTTGGCATTGTTTTCGGCATCGTGCCCGAATGGCAGCGCAAAGGTGTCGACGGTTACCTGATCTGGGAAGGCACCAAACACCTGCGCAAGCATACTTCATTCACCGAGTTTGAGATGCAATGGATCGGCGATTTCAATCCAAAGATGATTCGTATTGCAGAAAACCTCGACACCGAGCTTACCCGCAAACTGACGACTTACCGCTACCTGTTTGACCGCAGCAAGAAGTTTCAGCGGCATGGGCTGTTGTAACAAAGCTACAACACTTTTATTTTACCTTAACTGAGCACAGTAAAATGCGCGCCGCTTAATTGTTGTGCATTGAAATTACTTTTGGCAGGAGCGAGATCATATCCCACGATTTGCCTATTCATAATCCGATTCCTGCTGAATGCTTTATGACAACACAAACTTTAAAATATAACAAGCTTTAACGCTATATAAAATAAACTTACTTTTATGCTATATAAAACATGCTGTATAGAAGCTTAAGGTTGCATTTTGAGATAAACCAATTAAACATATTAAGGTAATCAACTGCAACCTTTGTAGAATAAATTCTACGCATCAGTGCCGAAACATGAAAATTATATTAATGAATATCCATATATTTGCAGCCATAGTTGTACGCTAATTATTAAAATACAAATAGGATGAGAAAAACAGCTATCGCGCTGGTGTTTCTTTCCGGACTGGCTTATAGCCAAGTAGGAATCAACACCAATTCGCCTCAAAGCACTTTGGACATTCGCGGTGCTAACCATATGGGCCCTGTTACAGCAACGGACGGCGTATTGGTTCCCCGTGTCAACTCCTTAACCACCAATGGCTCGGCCGATGGACAGTTGGTCTATCTGGTAGCGGACCAAGGCAGCCGTCTCCAAGGTTTTCATTACTGGAACGCCACAACCAATCAATGGGTTCACGCAGGTCTGGAGAGCGGTGATTTGACTGATGATGCTTGGGTAGATGACAATGCCAACTCGATGGTAAAACTAGCCACATTATCCAATGGCACCACGGCAAGGACAGATGCAACCAATGTCGTTATTAAGAATGATGGTAAAATGGGCGTAGGAAACATTGCCCCCAGAACCAAGCTGGATGCAAGAACCAACCCCGGCAACGCCAATCCCGGCGAAGGTGCCATAGGTATAGGTACAACAGCACAAACCGCCGCCGCCGCCGGTGCAGGCGCAGTACGGTACAATACTACTACCAAGCAGCTGGAACTGAGCAACGGCACCACGTGGCAGGTGCTGGATAAGATAAACTATACGAAAGCGGTGGTAGTGGCCAAGAAAAACTCTGTTGGAACAACCGGCAACTCGTATAATTACAACACACAGACCAATGTCACCGGTTGGAATGTAGAGTTGGCAGATACCACCAACTCTTTTACCTCGGACGGTGTTTTCACCGCGCCACGAACGGGACAGTACGATGTGTCCTTCAGCTTCAACTTTACCGGCTCAGCAATTACTGATAATGGTTTTGCAGAGGCACTGATCCTTCGGAACGGCAATGTCATTCGCCGTGGTATCACTTCTTTCCCCAAAGGAGGAAACTCTCAAGCCGGAGCCGCCGTCAATTTTGTTGTAACCCTGAATCAAGGCGATACGCTGCGGCCTGCCATTTTTCAGAAATTACGCAGAACGGGATTGGTGTTCGACACCGGCGATGCAAAGACACTGCGTTTAGGCAACAACAATGCAGATGACGGTTTTGTAAACATTTCTATCGTAGAGCACTAATCCAAAAACACAAAAATGATGCGAAATATTTTTCTCAGTTTTCTACTTCTGATTGCGGTATCCGCAAGCGCACAAGTAGGGATAAACACAGACCAGCCCACCGCAACTCTTGACATAAGAGCGAAAAACCATAACGGCACCGTAAGCGCCACCGACGGAATCTTGGTGCCGCGGGTATCCAATCTGACGGCCAACGGCAGCAAAAACGGCCAACTGGTCTACTTGACCGGCAACAGCGGTGGCTTCACCAAAGGTTTCCATTACTGGGACGGAGTGAAGAACCGGTGGAACAAGGTGGGACAACGCCTGGCAGATACCTCGCCCGATGCCTGGCAAAACAATGCCGCACAGGGCATCGTTCATCTGCCCACGCAGACAGGCGGTGCTGCGCGCGATGTAACCGCGGATGTGGCCATTACCGATGGTGGACTGATGGCTGTAGGCAACCGTACGCCACGTGTGGCGCTGGACGTGAGAACCGGGACCACACCCGCGTCGCCTGGCGAGGGCGCCATAGCGATAGGCAGCACCGGCAGTACGGCAGCGGCGGCAGGTGCCGGCGCGGTACGCTACAATGCAACCGATAAAGAAATTGACTACAGCGACGGAGCCGTATGGAAACGCCTACCCTCGGATTTTGCCCGGGCACAGGTGGTAGCCTACAAAACAAGTCCGCAATCAATAGCACACAGAGTTCATACAAATGTAGGGAACTGGAATGTGGAGACCGATCTTACCGGAGCTTTCAATCCAACCACAGGTGCATTTAAAGCACCGCGAGATGGATACTATTTGGTAACTTTCAGTTATGGCTTTAACACTGCATTGGTAGATGCCGGTAGCCAAGTAGAAGCCATTCTGAGATTGGCAGAACCGGGCGGTGCAGCCAACGAGGTAAAAAGCGTCTCAGCTTATCCCTCCGGGGGAGACGTGCAAGGCGGTGCATCCATTGCGTTCGTGGTTAAAATGCAAAAAGATCAACTGGTTTATCCGAGTATTTGGCAGGATACAGGCCGCTCACAAACTTTGCGCGTGATCGGCAATTCGGGCGCAAGCAATTCGGATGACGGCTTTGTGACCTTTTCAGTTAAAGAAATATACTAATGATGAAAAAAAATATTACAACATTTACGGCGCTCTTGCTTGGTTGTATTGCGTACGGTCAAGTCGGTATCAAAACAACCGCACCGGAGAGCACCCTGGATATCAGAGCGACCAACCATTTGGGCACCGTTAGCGCAACCGACGGGCTCTTGGCTCCGCGTGTGAACAGCCTTGCCGGCAATGGTTCGGTTGACGGTCAACTTGTTTACCTGACAGCAGCTTCGGGCTCTTACGCAAAGGGATTGCACTATTGGGACCAGGCTACAGTCAAATGGATACCCTTCGGTCAAGCAATGGCCCCCGACAATAGTGACGACGCATGGGCAAATGATTCCGGCAACAACCGTTTACATTTAGTTAACAATTCCAACGGCAGCCCGAGAACCGATGCTACGAAGAATGTTTACATCACAGACAGCGGGAAATTAGGCATTGGCACAAACCCGAACACGAAAGTGGACGTTCGCCGGAATCCCACTTCCACCACCGATCCGGGAGTAGGCATTATTGCTATCGGTGGAACAGCCGACGCAGCCAATGTAGCCGGCGCGGGAGCTTTGCGCTACCAGAGTACTTCAGCAGGACAATTGCTGTACAGCGACGGTGAAAACTGGCGCGCCATTGAGAAGCAGAGTACCAGACTGTCGGTAATCGCTCAAAAAACATCTGCACAAAGTATCCCGGACCAAAGTTCCACACACATAACTGATTGGAGCACTATCAATGACAACTCGGGAGGAGCGTTCAACGCAAACGGTACCTTTACGGCTCCGCGAGCGGGAAATTATGCTGTCTCGTTTAGTTACAGTTTCGCAGCCAACACATCCATTGTCAACAATTCGCGTGTAGAGGCGCAAGTCGAGATTACGCGGGGTAGTGTAATAACGTTGAGAAAAGCTGTCATCGGCTATCCCGTCGCAGGAACCGGGCAGCCCGGTGCCACCATGTCTCTAACACTGCGGTTGGAAGAAGGCGATCAGGTTCGTCCTAAAATCTTCCAATATTTAGGAGGTAGCCGTAATCTCACTACAGTCGCAGGATACAACCTATTCTCGGTGGTAGAATTATAGAATTTGAAATTACTTCTAAGAAATGCCCGCAGTACAGACCGCGGGCGTTTTTCATTAAAAAAGACAAGCGCTGTAAGCCGGATTCTGTATCCGCCGAAGCGGATGCCTGTTATTTATCTGCGTCCGCCGTTGCCGACGGACTTTAGCTGCCTACCCCCCGACATTGGACGGGCCGCCCTTGGTTGTCGGTATACATGGCATTGCACCGCACAGAGTTTACCTGATTTCACTACAGCCGAACTGTACTTGCTTTCTGTTGCACTGGTCCTACCCTCACGGATGACGGCCGTTAGCCGCTGTGCCGCCCTACGGTGTCCGGACTTTCCTACCCGCTTTGCAGCGGATCAACAGGCCGCGCTTGTCAACGGCAAAGATACGCATATCCGCCTATTCATTGTATCTTGGTTGGGGTTAAATAATTATCTTCGCAAAGCAGCAATTCTGCGGATTTGATTTTGGAACAGAAAGAACAGGAATTTTCTACGCTCATCAACCGGCACCAGGGCATCATCATAAAGATCTCCCGGATGTACACACATTCTGCCGAGGATGAGCAAGATCTGTTTCAGGAGATCGTGTTGCAGTTGTGGCGGTCGTACGACAGTTTCAAAGGCAATTCAAAAATCTCCACTTGGATGTACCGCGTGGCACTGAATACCGCCATCACCTTGTTCCGAAAATCCAAGCGGCAACCGACAACCGATGAATTGCAGGAACACCACTTCCGCGTGGAAGAGGAAGATCAGGCGCAGCAACATCAGCAGGTAGCGCTTTTGTACAAAGTGATCAAAATGCTGCCGCAGGTAGAGCGCGCCATTGTGATGATGTATCTGGATGATCTGCCCTACCGTGACATTGCAGAAAACCTGGGGATAACCGAAGTGAACGCACGCGTGAAGATGAACCGATTGAAGAAGACTTTAAAAGAACTGATGATCAAACATGCCTGATAATAATTTTGACATTGACGACTTTAAATCGGTTTGGCAAGAAGATCGACCGGCCGGCTACGCAGACAGCGACATTCGGCGTATGCTGAACCGGCGTTCGCGCAACTATGTCCGCTACATTCTGTACATCAGCTTGGCGGAACTGGCATTGTTCATTTTGTTGAATCTGTATACATACATCGGCCAAGAAAACAACAGCTTTATGAGCATTCTCAGCCGTTTGGGTGCAGAGGAAAACGAGTCGGTCAACAATTCCATAGAACTGCTGTATGATTTCCTGAAAATCGGCGGGCCGTTGCTTACGCTTGTCTTCATCGTTTTATTTTACCGCAGTTACAAGCGCATATCGGTAGAATCCAATATGAAGAAATTCATACTGCAGATTATTCGGTTCAAGAAAACGGTCTCGGCGTTTATCTGGGCCAACATTTTATGGATGGTTATCAGTGTAATTGCTTTGGCAACGGTTGTGGTCAATACGCTTAGCCGCCAGCACATCACGCCGGAGCGGCCTACCATTCTGGGCTTCTTTGTGGGCGTGACCATTGCCGCGCTCATCGGCATCGGATTCATGCTGTTGTATTACCGCGTGGTCTACGGCATAATCCTGCGCAGGCTGAACAGGAACCTGAAGCAATTGCAGGAAATAGAAAACGAGTAAATTGCCAATATAAAAAAGGCGCTCAAGTCAGAGCGCCTTTTTTTATGCTATAATTCCTTCCGCAATCGGGCTACCGGAATGTTCAGTTGTTCGCGGTATTTTGCAATGGTACGGCGCGCAATGTTGTAGCCTTTTTCTTTTAATAGGCCCACCAAAGCGTCGTCCGTCAGCGGTTTACGCTTGTTTTCCTTATCGATGATCTCCATCAGATAATTCTTGATCTCTTTGGTGGACACCTCTTCGCCGTCGTCGTTGGTAAGGCTGTCCGAGAACAAATCTTTCAGGTAGATGATGCCGTTGGCCGTATCTGCGTATTTACTTTTTACCACCCGCGAAATTGTCGAAATGTCAAAGCCCGTGATATCTGCCACATCTTTCAAGATCATCGGACGAATATTCTTTTCGTCATTCGTCAGGAAGTAATCCTTTTGCAGATCTACAATGGCGTTGATGGTCTGCAGCAAAGTGTTCTGCCGTTGGTTGATGGCGTCTATATACCATTTGGCGGCGTCCAATTTCTGTTTGATAAACAGCGCGGCTTGCCGGTGCTCGGGAGATTTCTTGTCGTGGGAATAGGTTGTCAGGATGTCCCTGTATTCCTCTGATACGCGCAGTTGCGGCGCATTCTTGCTGTTGAGCCGCGCGGTCACCTTTCCGTCTTTCACACTGATGACAAAGTCGGGGATGATCTCTTGGTTGATGGTGATCGTCTGGGTATCAAAGTTGCCGCCAACCTTCGGGGAGAGTTTTGACACTTCGTCCAAAGCGTCACGCAGTTCGTTTTCGTCCACACCGAACTTCTGCATGATCTTGTTGTAATGCTTGTTGCTGAGCGCATCAAACTGATGGGTAATGACATTTTGTGCCAAGGCGACGGCAGGATCGGAGGTGTCTTTTTTATCGATCTGAAGGCGGAGACATTCCTGCAAATCTCGCGCGCCTACACCGGCCGGATCAAGCTTTTGCACATACTGCGTCAGCACTTCTTCCACATGCTCCTCCGTAGTATAAATAGCAAGTGAGAATGCGAGATCATTTACGATGGCTTTTACATCTCTGCGCAGGTAGCCGTCATTGTCAAGATTGCCGATGATGTATTCGGCTATTGCGAGGTCTTCGCCTTCCACCTGCGTCAGATGGATCTGCTCCATCAGATAATCGTACAAAGATTGACCTTCCGTCAGCAGCGCCTGATTGTCGTACTCTTCGTCGTCTGCCGAGTAATTGTTGGTAGCGGTTTTGTAGGCGGGCTCGTCATCAAAGAGATATTCGTCTACATCAAAATCGGTTTCGATGGACTCTGTGCCTTCGTCTTCAAACTTTTCTTCCGAATCGGAAAATTCGTCCTCCGGATTTTCATCTGCTTTTTCCAAGGCCGGATTTTCCTCCAGCTCGCGTTCCAGTTCTTCTTCGAACTCCAGCGTATGCAGCTGAATCAGTTTCATCAGCTGAATCTGCTGCGGCGCCATCTTCTGGCCCAGTTTTAATGTTAAATTTTGTTTCAGCATGATTTAAATCCTCTCAGTTCCGACAAGTCGGAGTTTGTTATTCTGTCTTTTATTTTAAAATTCGGCATTACCCGGTGTACGCGGGAACGGAATCACATCCCGGATGTTGGTCATTCCCGTCACAAACAGCACCAGCCTTTCCAGCCCCAAGCCGAAACCGGCGTGCGGCACAGACCCGAATCTGCGCGTGTCCAAATACCACCAAAGTTCTTCCCCGTCCACGCCCATTTCTGCCATTTTGTTTTTCAAAACGCTCAGGCGCTCTTCCCGCTGAGAACCGCCGATGATCTCGCCGATGCCTGGGAACAGCACATCCATGGCCGCCACGGTTTTACCGTCCTCGTTCAGACGCATGTAGAAAGCTTTGATCTTGGCCGGATAGTCGAAGAGCACCACAGGGCTTTCAAAATGTTTTTCCACCAAGTAACGCTCGTGCTCGCTTTGCAGGTCTGCGCCCCACTCGTCTATCAGGTATTGGAATTTGCCTTTCTTGTTTTCTTTGCTGTCGCGCAAGATGTCAATGGCCTCGGTGTAGCTGACGCGCTTGAAGCGCTGTTTTACCACGGTTTCCAGCTTCTCGATCAAGCCTTGCGTAGCGCGGTCTTTTTGCGGCTTGGTCTTCTGCTCCTCCTCAAAGCGTTTGTCCAAGAAGGCTAGATCGTCTTTGCAATGGTCCAAAACATATTGGATGACATATTTCAGAAAATCTTCGGCGAGGTCGATGTTGTCTTCCAAATTGTTGAACGCCACTTCCGGCTCCACCATCCAGAACTCAGCCAAATGGCGCGTGGTATTGGAGTTCTCTGCGCGGAAAGTCGGCCCGAAGGTGTAAACCCTGCCCAGTCCCATGGCCGCCGCTTCGGCCTCCAACTGGCCCGATACGGTCAGGTTGGTTTTCCGGCCAAAGAAATCCTCGGCGAAGTCCACTTTGTCGTCTTCGGTTTTTGGCAGACTGTTCAGATCGAAATTGGTAACGCCGAACATTTCGCCCGCACCCTCGGCATCGGCGCCGGTGATGACGGGCGTGTTGACATAGAAAAAGTCGCGCTCGTTAAAAAACGAGTGGATGGCAAAGCTGACGGCGTTTCTCACTCTGAAAACAGCACCGAAAAGGTTGGTGCGGAAGCGAAGATGCGCCTGCTCGCGCAGCTTTTCCAGCGAGTGTTTTTTGGGCTGAAGAATGGTGTGCTGAAGTTCTTCGGTATCGTTGTCGCCCAGGATCTCTATCTTCTTGGCAATGATCTCTATGGTTTGGCCGCTGCCTTGGCTCTCCACCACTTCGCCTGTAATCTTCAGCGATGATGCGGTGCTTATGTTTTTGATGAGGCTTTCGTCAAAGTTTTCAAAATCTACAACGATCTGTAAATTATTGATGGTCGAGCCGTCATTGAGTGCGATAAAACGGTTGGAGCGGAAAGCTCTTACCCAGCCGTTAACGGTAATGTCGTGGTGCAGATATTTTCGGTACTCGTCCAACAGGGCGCGGATCGTCATTTTTTTCATTCGTAAAACTTTTCACAAGTATTGCAAATGTAACGATAAAGCCGTTTCCGGACAAGTGGACCGATTTTTGCAATCGGCGCGGAGATAAGCTTCGGCGACTATTCGTCGCGCTCGGAAGAAGAAAGGTAGACATCCAGCAGACCTTCAGGCAGGTCCATGGTAATGGTTTTCCCGGCGCGGTCAACCTCATTGATCCAGTCGCGAACGATAGGGACAATCACCTGTTTGCCGGAACGGTCCAAGATGAAATAATGCTGTGCCGTTTGGTCGTTGACGGATTCTATGATGCCGTAATTGCTGCCGTCTGTACCGAGGACGGAAAAGCCGATGACCTCGTGGTAATAGAATTGAGTGCCGGTGAGCGGCGGCAGTGAAGAAAGGGGCAAAAACACTTCCTTGCCCAAGAGTTGATCGATCTGCGCTTCGGTAGTGTTCTTAAAACCTACGATCATGGAATCACTGCGGCTCCATGAGCGTTTATCAATAAAAAACGGAACCAGTAATCCGTTGACATCAACGAATACTGATTCCAGTTTTTTGTAATCTTCGGGTTTATCGGTATCCAGTTTCAGGATCACGTTACCCGCCAAGCCGTGTCTGCGGACGATTCTGCCAAGTAAATAACAGTCTTCTTTTCGCATATCGGCCTATTGATTTTTTTAAGCTTCTGTATTTTCAGAACCTTCGTTGGTTTCGGCTGCGGGAGCTTCACCTTCGTCTGCGGCAGGAGCGTTGGCAGCCTCTTCAGCGGCTTTTGCTTCTTCCTCGGCTTGCTTCTTGGCAGCCATACGAGCTTCGTTTACTTTGGTCTCGGCGTCAAAGGCCGCTTTTTTGGCGTCTTCTTTTGCTTTGCTCAGACCTTCTTTTTTGCTGTCGATAGAGCTTGACTTGTTTTCCAACCAAGCGTTGAAGCGCTTTTCGGCTTCGGCTTCGTCAAATGCGCCTTTGGCTACACCGCCCATCAGGTGTTTTTTGTACAGAACGCCTTTGTACGAAAGGATGGCTCTGGCAGTGTCGCTGGGCTGTGCACCTTTGTTCAACCAAGAAAGGGCTGCTTCGGCGTTCAGCTCAATGATCGCAGGGTTGGTTACAGGGTTGTAAGTACCCAGTTTTTCGATCATTCTACCGTCTCTCTTGGCTCTGGAGTCGGCCACTACGATGTGGAAAAAAGGCTTTCCTTTTTTACCGTGTCTTTGTAATCTGATTCTTACTGACATAAAAATTGGTTTTGCGGGATCTCGTCCCTTGTTAAATTTGGCTGCAAAGATAGGGATAAATGTGTATTTTACAGCTTGTTCAAGCGGAAATTATTTTAGGCTGAAGTGGCGGGCATTACGCGAATAAAGAAGTTACGGCTGATTTGCAATTTCGTCACCCCTACTTTCTCTGAAAGAGAGGGAGCCTTTGTGATAAGCAGAGACATAGACAGACTTCTTATTTGATAGAAGCGTTTTTGTCATCCTGAAAGGATCTAAATTATGCTT
>RDDY01000272.1 GCA_003852805.1 Chryseobacterium sp. | reverse complement strand
ACATCGTCCATGGAAAGTAACCGACAGAAAAAAGTAGCCCAGGTATTGCAGGAAGATATGGCCGAATTGTTCCGCAAACAATCTGCCGAGGCCGGGCGCAACCTGCTGATTACCGTGGCGGGCGTGCGCGTAACGGCCGATCTGGGGATAGCCAAAATCTACTTGAGCATTTTCCCGACCGAATACCGCGACAAAGTGATGAAAGAAATTGTAGAGAATACGCCGTCTTACCGCAACTACGTAGGCCAAAAGCTGGGCAAGCAAGTGCGCGTGGTACCCGAACTGCAATTCTATCTTGACACTTCCATGGACGATGTTGAACGCATAAACCGCGAACTGCGCGGCCAAGGCGACAACCCTATTCTGTAAAAACCGCCGATGAAATCTGTCCCGCTGTACATAGCGCGGCGTTATCTGCGCGCGCGCAAAGGCAGTCAGGCCGTAAGTTTTATTACGGGTCTTGCCGCTTTTGCCATGATGGTGGCGGTGGCATCCATGTTCATCATCGTTTCGGTTTTCTCGGGCTTGGAAAAGCTGAACCGCGATCTGATAGAAAATATTCATGCCGACATAACCGTCAGCAGCAGCCGAGGGAAACCCCTCAACGACCCCGACAAGGTTGTCGCACTCCTCTCTGCCGACGAGCGCGTGGCGCATTTCTCAAAACTGATCGAGGAAAAGGTTTATATAGAGCACCGCAACAACGGTGACATCGCTTACCTGCGTGCGGTGGATTCCGTATATACACAGGTCAACCCGATAGACAAAACCATCTTCTACGGCAGCTATCCATCTTTTGAATTCAGCAACGAGGTGTTGATGGAAAACCAGCTGGACAACCGTCTTTCCATTGCCATCGGCGATGAAGATCCTGCCACTTTGATCATGCCCCGGCCCGGCACCGGGATCATCAACCGAGAGGAAGACATCTTCAACAAAAAAGAAATCTACGTAACGGGCGTGTTCCCCGGGAACGACCAATTGAACAATTACATTATCGCACCCATAGAGCTCGGTCGTCAGTTGTTGGATTTGCCCGCCGGCAGCGCTTATCAGGTGGTGGTCAAGTTGAAAGACGGAAGCCGTGCCTCGCAGTTCCGAAAAGATTTGGCTCAAAAACTCGGCAGCGATTTCACCGTGAAGACCAAGGAAGAAGAAAACTCTGCCTTTTGGAAGATGATTCACACCGAGAAACTGATGATCTATCTGATCTTCGCCCTCGTGATTTTCATTACCACCTTCAACCTTGCAGGCGCCATCATCATCATTCAGTTGGACAAGAGAGAGCAGGCGCGTTCATTGATCTCCATCGGCTTTACCAAAGACAATTTGCGAAAAATTTATTTCTACACCGGGATGCTGATTACGCTTTTCGGCATTGTTTCGGGACTGATTATCGGCAGCGTGGTGGGCGTATTGCAGCAGCAGTTCGGGTGGTTCCGCGCCACCGAGGTTCTGCCCTTTCCCGTGCGTATCGTGCCGGAGAATTATTACATCGTTGCAGCCACGGCCCTTTTCTTCGGTACAGCCGTGTCTTGGATATTCTCGGGCAAGGCGCGCAAATTCAGATTCAATTTCCGTTAAGGTTTACGCTATCTTTCATTAATTTTGACAACTTAATTCATTTATAAATGAAAATCAAATCTCTATTTCTACTGGCTTTCAGCTTGGTCGGCCTCAACATTTGGGCGCAAGCACCTGCCAATTATTACAACGGCACCGAAGGTCTTACCGGTGCGGCACTGAAAACAAAGCTGAGCCAGATTATTACCGGCGGCCACCGAGATAATGGTTACGACGGCCTTTGGACGGCTTACAAAACGACCGACCGCGACTATTTTTACGAGAACGACGGAACCATTCTGGACATGTATTCGGAGAACCCGACGGGCCCCGATCCGTACAACTTCACTTACCGCACCGATCAGTGCGGAAACTACGGCAGCGAGGGCGATTGCTACAACCGCGAGCATGTAGTCCCTCAAAGTCTCTTTGGTAAGAGAGCCCCTATGGTCAGCGACGTACACCACATCCGCGCTACTGACGGCAAGGTAAACGGCATGCGCAGCAACTATCCTTTCGGCAAGGTGAAGACCACATCGTGGACATCCAAGAACGGATCCAAAGTGGGCAGCTCCGCATCGCCCGGATATTACGGTACCGTTTTCGAGCCGATCGATAATTTCAAAGGCGATGTGGCCCGTATGATTCTATACTTCGTAACCCGTTACGAAAGTCAACTGTCTACTTTCAACTCCGGCGATATGCTTGGCAATACAGCTTTCCCCGGACTCTTGGATTGGGAACTCAATCAGCTGATCCAATGGCACCTGCAAGACCCGGTATCTGCCGAGGAAATTGCGCGCAACAACGCTTCTTACGATTACCAAGGAAATCGAAATCCGTTTATCGACCATCCGCAGTGGGTGCAAAGCATCTGGGGCGGCAGCAACGGTGATACGGAAGCGCCCACCGCACCGTCGGGCCTGACGGTCGGAACGGTTACCGCCAACTCGGTTGCACTCAGCTGGCAGGCTTCCACAGACAATGTGGGCGTAACAGGCTATGACATTTATGTAAACGGAGCGGTCAACAAAACTGTAAGCACCTTGTCCGGCACCGTGACCGATTTGATGCCGGAGACAACTTATACTTTCTTCGTGAAAGCCAAAGACGCTGCGGGCAACAGTTCTGCACCCAGCAACACCGTTTCTGCCACAACATTGCAGGGCCAGCAACCGCCGGTGGGGCAATGCGGAACGGAAACCTTCGATAACATCCCGACCGATCAACCGAGTTCTTACAGCACCAGAACCTGGACATCCAACGGTATTACTTGGACCGCCACCGATGCACGCCCGGACCAAACGATCAACGGCAAAGCGATAACGGTGCGCAACGGCAACCTTAGCTCAAGCACCATCACCGGCGGCATCGGCAACCTGACACTTACCACGCAACTGAAATTCTCGGGCAGTGCAGGAACTTTGGATGTGTATGTGAACAACAACAAGGTAGGCACTATTCCTTATAGCGAGGCGGTAACCACTACCACGCTGAGTAATATAGATGTGCAGGGAGACTTCACGCTGCGCATCGATGCCGGCAACAACGGCAATCGTGTGGCGATGGATGATCTAACCTGGACTTGCAACAACCTGTCTACGGTAGACCTGAACAATCCCGGCGCGTTTCACATTACGCCCAATCCGGTAAAAAACGGTGAGATCCGTGTGCAAGGCAAAGCTCTTTCTGAGATCAAAAGCGCTTCCATTTACAGCCTTGACGGCCGTTTGCTGCGCAGCATCAACCGTCCGTTCGCTGCGGGCAATGCAATCTCCGTTAGCTTTTTGAAAAGGGGAACTTATGTTTTGAAAGCGGGCAGCCATACCGCAAAATTCATCGTTGATTAACAACCGATGATTCTGAATAACAAGACCGGCAGTGCCGGTCTTTTTTGTTAACTTTGGTTTATGCAGCACGCCCGACTATTCGGTCTGATCGGCCGGAACATCTCCTACTCTTTCTCGAAGAAATATTTTGAGGAAAAGTTCCGAAACCTGAAACTCGAAAACCATTTTTACGAACTGTTCGACAGCGACGATGCGGATACCGTGACCGAAGTTCTGAAGATTCCGAATCTGCGTGGTGTCAACGTGACCATTCCGTACAAAGAAACCATCATTCCTCTTTTGGACAATTTGAGCGAAGAGGCGCGGGCCATCGGCGCGGTGAACACCATCCTGATTCATGACAACGGCAAACGCACAGGATACAACACCGATGCTTACGGCTTTGAAAAAACCTTGAACATCCACCGAAAATCATGGCACAAAAGTGCTTTGATCTTAGGCGATGGCGGAGCGGCCAAGGCGGTAAAGTATGTTCTGGATCAATGCGGGATCGCGCACAAAAGCGTAAGCCGACGCAGCGATATCAACTTCGACAATCTGACGCCCGAGCTTGCATCGGAACATTTGTTGATCGTTCAGTGCACACCGGTGGGCACCTTTCCGTCGGTGGAAGAATACCTGCCGTTTCCGTTTGATGCATTGACGGAGAAGCATTTGGTCATCGACCTGATCTACAATCCCGAATACACAAGCTTCCTGAAAAACGCTGCCGCAAAGGGCGCAAAAACGGTCAACGGCTATTATATGCTTGAGCAGCAGGCGGAAAAAGCTTGGGAAATTTGGACATTAGGCGAAAAAAACAATAATTTTAACGCAGAACAAAAAGCGCGCTTGCAAACAAGTGGGCCCGAGGCATTAAACACAACGGCTATGACACCCGAAATGGACAACCCCGAAATGAACGCTGCACCGCAGCAGCCTGAAGAAAACAGGATACCCGCAACCGTAGACCCGACCGAAGAGCAAACCGCCGAAAATACGGCAGGTCCCTCTGAAGCAGCAGAGAGCGAAATGGAGACCAACCAATACCTGACCATGAGTCTGGAAGAGCTGGTGCGCGAGGGCGAGAACACCATCAGCAATGACGACATTGCGGGCCAGCAGAAAAAGTTCGGAGAGATTCGGGATGCGTTCAATCGTCTCGTGGCCGAAGATCAAAAGGCCCGACAGGAAGCGCACGAGGCACAGGGCACTACCGACGGCGAGTTTATCTACATTAACCCTTTTGCGGAACGCTTCAACGAGGTCAATATGTTGTTCAAAGAAAAGCAGACGGCCTACCACCGCGATCTGGAGCAACAGCAAGCCGTGAACAAGCAACAGCGCCAAGAAATCATAGATCGCCTGAAGAACCTGTACACCAATACAGAACCCGGCACCAACCTCTTCCGTGAGATCCGAGAGATCAAAGAGCAGTGGTCAAAAGCCGGCCAAGTTTCAAAAGCCGAATTCAAAAATCTGAACAACGACTACTTCCACCACCTGACGGGCTTCTACCAGATGTTGGATCTGAACAAGGAGTACCGCGAACAAGAATATGCCCACAATCTGGAGAAGCGCCGACATATCATTGCCCGCGCGCAAGAATTGGTAGCCGAGCCCAACGTGCAGAAAGCGCTGAACGAACTGCAGTACCTGCACAAACTGTGGAAAGAGGAGGCCGAACCTGTGGCAGAAGATGTACGAGAATCCACCTGGGAAGAGTTCCGCGAGATCTCGGGACAGATCCACGCACGCAAAGGCGAGTTGATGGAGCAGCAGGAAAAAGAGCAGCTGGAAAATCTGACGCGTAAAAATGAAATCATCGCTGAGTTGCAACAGATGGCCACCGCCGGCGACAAGCAGAACCACAACTATTGGCAATCGTCCATCAAAAAGGCAGATGCGCTGAGGCAAGAATTCATCAATCTGGGCAGCGTTCCACGTAAATTGTCCAATCAAAATTGGACAGAGTTCAAGGAAGCTTTGCGCAATTTCAACACGGCCAAGAACAATTATTACAAAGACCTGAAGAACGATCAGCAACAAAATCTGGATCGGAAACTTGCGCTTATCCAAACGGCCAAGTACAATCAAGATTCAGAGGATTGGACCACAGCCGTTTCCCTTTTCAAGAATCTTCAGGAAGAATGGAAGAAAATAGGCCACGTGCCGCGTGCGCAAGCCGACCGCGTGTGGGACGAGTTCCGCGGCGCTTGCAACCATTTCTTTGAAAACTATCGGAAAAAAAATGCTACGGGCAATGATGACTGGGCAATGAACTTCAAGAAGAAGAGTGCATTGCTGGAAGAATTGAAACAGACCGCAGATACCGATGCCGATAATCTGATGCGCATCCGCAACGAGTGGAATGCTACCGGAAAAGTACCGCGTGACAAGATGAACATCAATTCAGAGTTCAACCGTTTGTTGCGATCCAAAACCAAACAGCACGGCGGCGATTTTGCAACGCGCGACAATCGACAGGGCGAAAACCGTATTCCCGATCGTGCGCGCAAGCTCCGCACTCAGGTTGCAGATCTGGAAGCTGCGATCGCTAAGCTTGAAAACAACCTGTCGTTCTTCTCCAATCCGTCGCGTGAAAATCCGCTATTGGCCGACACCTACCGACTGATAGACGACCGCAGAGAAAAGTTGGAGCAGTCAAAAGCAGAACTGCATCAACTCATTGTAGACGAGCGACCCAAGAGCGCGGACAACGATGCGGGAACTACGGACAACTCAAACAACAATCAGTAAAATCTAAATTGACAGTGAAAACTGTCAATTTCCATTTCATGGAAAACCACGAACAATACATGCACCGCTGCATACAGCTGGCTGCCAACGCGGCAGGCGACACCTACCCCAACCCGATGGTGGGCAGCGTAATTGTCTATGGCGACCGAATCATAGGCGAAGGCTGGCACCGCCGTGCCGGCGAACCACACGCCGAGGTAAACGCCATCAACTCGGTCAGACAACCCGAGTTGCTGAAAGGCAGCACCCTTTATGTATCGCTGGAGCCGTGTGCACATTATGGCAAGACTCCGCCGTGCGCCGTGCGCATTGTGCAAGAAGGCATTCCGCGCGTGGTTATCGGTGCCATGGACCCGAACGTACAGGTAAACGGCAAGGGCAAAAAGATATTGGAAGACGCGGTTATAGAAGTCACCGCCGGTGTGCTGGAGAAAGAATGCTTGCACCTCAACCGCCGCTTTTTCACGTTTCAGACAAAAAACCGACCGTATATCATTTTAAAATGGGCGCAGACCGCCGACGGATTTTTAGACAATAATTTCCAGCCGGCAGCCATCAGCAATTCCTTGGTGCGCACGCTTACCCACAGAATGCGGGCGGGCGAAAACGCAATCTTGGTAGGCACACGCACCGCGCTTAACGACAATCCGTCGTTGACGACACGCGAAATTCCGGGTGCCAATCCGGTGCGCGTCCTCATCGACCTCGATCTGAAAGTCCCAAAGATGTTCAATATTTTCAGTGGCGAGGCGACAACGCTGGTATTCAACCTTCATCAGGACGCAAAGGAAGCCAATGTAGAATGGATCAAGGTCTACCGTGAGGATCTTATTCCCGACATTCTCAAATCGTTGGCCGAGCGAAAAATTCAGTCGGTCATTGTGGAAGGCGGTCTTTTCACGCTCCAACAATTTATAAACCACAAGCTGTGGGACGAGGCGATGGTAATCACAAACGACAGGCTGTATTTCGGCGGTGGCACGGCTGCTCCTCAATTGAGTACCGAAGCGGCAGCAGAGGAAATCTATCGAGATAACCGCATTGCTCACTACATCAATCACCCGTATGGAGTTTGAGTTTTTGAGCATACGGAAACCGGTGGAAGATGTTGTGCTGCGCGAGAAAGGCAGCCGTTTTTTAAACTTTGCCTACCCCGTGCGCAACGAGACCGAAATAAAAGATCGCCTGGCACACCTGCGCAATCTTCACCCCAAAGCCAACCACCATTGTTATGCGTATCGGCTGGGCACAAACGGTGAGCAATACCGCGCCAACGACGACGGCGAACCCAATGGCAGCGCGGGCTTGCCAATCTACAATCAATTGCTGGCGCATGATGTGACGAACATCCTTCTGGTATCGGTGCGTTATTTCGGCGGTATAAAATTGGGCGTCGGCGGTTTGGTCCGCGCCTATAAAGAATCGGCGAAGATGTGCCTGCAAGAGGCCGAGATTGTGCGCCGGGAGTTGCAGATGTCCTTGGAAGTTACTTTCGACTTCGCGCAGCAGAACAGCATTTTCACCCTGCTGAACCGCTACGATGCCAAGATCATAAACTTTGAAGCTGCGCAGCAATGCCTGATAACAGCATTGGTCCGCGCAGCTTCCGTTGAAGAACTCTGCCACCAACTTTCCGAACTGCGGTCGGTCGATTTCGAGATCAAAGAAGATTGAGCATCAATTTCGTCGGTCGCCCAACAGCATCGATGCGAAATAGAGCAACTGAGCCAATGAGCCCAAGGCTGCCACCACGTAGGTGCGCGCCGCCCATTTCAGCGAATCTTGCGCGCCCGCAATTTCGGAAGTGGTAACCGTTCCCGTTTGTTTCAACCATTGCAACGCGCGGTTGCTGGCGTCATATTCCACAGGCAACGTAATAAACGCAAAAGCCGTGGTTACGGCAAACAGCAGAACACCGAGAGCCAGAAGCGTTTTATTTCCGCTGGTGGCAAAAACCACGATTCCGCCCATCAGGACAAACTGCAACAGCCGAGAACTGATGTTTACCACAGGCACCATCTTAGAACGCAGTTGCAGCATAGAATATCCTACCGCGTGCTGTACGGCATGTCCGCATTCGTGAGCGGCTACTGCGGCGGCGGCGGCGTTGCGCTGCATATACACTTCCTCAGACAAATTGACGGTCTTGTCCAACGGATTGTAGTGGTCGGTCAACTTACCCGGTGTGGAGATTACTTTGACATCGTGGATATTGTTGTCTGCCAACATCTTCTCGGCAATCTCTTTTCCTGAAAGACCGTTTTGCAAATGCACTTTGGAATAGTGTGCAAACTTGGATCTCAACCTGTTCTGTACAAACATGCTCACCAAGAAAATAATGGCGAGGATCAAATAAAAACCGGACATTGTTTCGATTAAAAATTTTTAAATGTGAAGTAACACAAAGATATAAGAAACATGCCAAACCCGCCGACGATGATTTTATGTCTTATCTTTGTTGCACAAATACCCCCATGAGAGAAATCACTGTAAAAGAGGTGACAGATGAGCGCTTTTTAGATGACTTTATCTCTTTTCCCAATCGCCTTTATGCCAATAATTCCAATTACGTTCCGCCGCTAAACAGCGACGAGAAGAAAATATGGAAAAAAGCACACAATCCCGCCCTTATTTATAGCGAGGCCAAACAATATTTGGCTTACCGCGACGGCGAGATCGTGGGCAGGATTGCGGTGATGATTAACCACAAAGAAGAAAAAGATTTGGGAATACGGAAGGTGCGCTTCGGTTGGTTTGATTTTATCGACGACCTTGAGGTCTCCAAAGCTTTGATCGATACGGCAATCCGTTATGCGCGGGAGAAAGGATATCCGCAGATTGAGGGACCGATGGGCTTTACCAATCTGGACAAAGCAGGAATGCTGACGATGGGATTCGACCGCTTGGCCACCATGATCGGTATCTACAACGCCGCATATTATGCCGAGCACATGGAGCGTTTGGGTTTGCAGAAGGAGAAGGAATGGGTGGAATACGAAATCGTCTTCCCCGATGTCTTGCCCGAGAAAGTGGAGCGCTTCAGCCGGCTGATCACAGAGAAATACAAGCTGCGGCTCCTGCGCTTCAGCAACAAGAAAGAAATATTGCCGCTGGTGGAGCCGATGTTCCAACTTCTGGACGAGACCTATAAAAACCTGAGCACCTATACGCCCATCACCGATGAGCAAATCCGCCATTACCGCGAACGCTATTTTCCGCTCATCAACAAAGATTATATTGTCTGCATAGAAGACGCGGACAAACGCTTGATTGCTTTTGCCATCACCATGCCGTCCTACTCTGCAGCCTTGCAAAAAGCGAAAGGCAAATTGTTTCCTTTCGGATGGTGGCATCTGCTGCGCGCCGAGAAAACCGCTGACCGCGCAAACTTCTACCTCATCGGTATTCATCCCGATTACCAGCGTCGTGGGCTGACCTCGATTATTTTTAAAGAAATCTACGATACCTTCAAAAAGAAAGGCATCCGTTATCTGGAGACCAATCCTGAATTGGCGGAGAACAAAAACATTCAACTTTTATGGCAGGATTACGGTCCGGTGAACCACAAACGCCGCCGTACCTACAGCCTGAAAACAGATATTGAAACAATATGAAAAAGCAACTGATCATTTACGGCATACTGATTCTGATTTATGTCAGCTACAATGTTTTCTTCAGAGTGGAAGACGACCGAATGAACGCCATCATCAATATCGTCTTCGTCAGTTTTCTGTTTCTGTACATCGCTTATATTGCTTTCGTTATGCTCCGCAGGCTCAAGAAATAAACATTTATTTAAACATATTCTAAATAGCCGATTCCCCTTATTTGGCATAGGCTCATCGCAGTGCAGACAAGGTTTTGATGTTAATTTTTCTTACTTTTGCGAATTAGTTAAGTGAGCGCATAATGAATTTACCAGACAATTATATCCCGATTCTCATTCAGGCAGCCGTTGGCTTGGCGTTCGTTGTTGTAACAATTATCGCGTCCAGTTTATTAGGACCCAAGGTGACCAGCGTACGCAAAGAAGAGGCGTTTGAATGTGGAATCGAGCCGGAAGGAAATGCCAGAACACCGTTCTCCGTTAAATACTTTTTGACGGCCATTTTGTTCGTCCTCTTCGACATAGAGATTATTTTCTTTTACCCGTATGCTGTCAACTTCCGCGAG
>RDDY01000043.1 GCA_003852805.1 Chryseobacterium sp. | reverse complement strand
CAGCCTGCCGTTCAGGTTCATATTGTGGTAGGTGTAACCGTTGTAGTACAGCGTCTGCACATTGCCGCTGACTACCGCATTGCCGCGCTCGAAGTCGAAGCTTTGACCCTTCGCCGAAATGTTAGCCGTGACAACGCCGAGGTCTTTGTTACCTAAAATTTGCCCCAATTGCAATTGCTGCAAATCGGCGCGGACATTATATAGTTCGGCTCCTTTTCTCCGCATATCCACGGCTGCAATGACGTGTGCGTTGCCTGAGGTAGAACGCAGATTGAGATCGGCATTCAGATTGTCTGCGTAGCCTTTTGCCGTACCTCGGATATGGAATTCGCGCGGCAACGAGATATTTGACGGCAGCGTTCCTTTGGGTAACAACGCGTTTACCATGCGTGCTGTTGACGACAGTTCAGGGATCCTCAGATCGAAGTACAGCTTGTCGGGATGGGTAGCATTTTTTATTCTTCCCGAAGCCAAGACCACGGTTCTGTCCAGGCCGACCAATCGCAATCTGTGAATCATCAGATCGTCTACCGCGCCTGTAACGCCCGCATCAATTTTCAGAATGCCGTTCGGGTAAGTGTTGAACGGCGCCGTGTTGCGCAATTGCGGCGCAAAGGCCAAAATATCTTTGAATGCCACCTGGCTGTTACGCAGGTTGGCGTTGATGCGCAGCGCGCCCGGGTTGCTGCTCAACTGCGCTATGCTGTTGTACTGCAATTCTATATTGTCACGCAGCAGGGTTCCCGGCGTTTGCAGCAATAGATTTCTCAGGAACGCCTGTTTCTCTGAATACTCGAAATCGGTGGTGAAACGTCGGATATCGATGCCCGATGCTTCAGCAATCTCCGCAGATTCCACGCGGCCCGTGTAGAGGTCTTTGTCCATCTTGAAGTTTTTAAGATGGAGGTTCAGCTTGGCAAAATCCAGATGATTGGCATCGAAGCCGCGAGATTGGCGCGCAATGGCGGTATTGTTGTACTTTACCGTCACGCCATCCAAAACCCCGTCGCCCAATTCCAACCGCAGAGGCTCGCCGTTATCGTTGCGCGCATTGGGATTGTCGGGTTTGTTTGGCGCCGGCGGGCTGTAGATATCGGCATCTATGTGGGCACCGCGCAGAGCAAAACCGGCAACCGAGTAGATGTTTTTCTCGAAATTAATGCCGCGCACATCGGCGTTCAGTTCCTTAAACAGAACCTTGGCGTAGGTGCGGCTGTTGGCGTCGCCGTAATCTATGTTGAAATTGGTAAACTTAATGGTGCTCAGATCCAATTTCAGCGGTTTTTGTTGATGCAAAGAATCTACCTTGTCATCCACCTTATCCGCAACTTCTTTTACCAAGTCTTGTTCCACCCGCAGTCTCAGGCCATCCATCAGGATTTCGCCCAGCGCGTAGGTATTTTGATCGAGATCGAACTTCTTTACCGTGGTTTTAAAATCTTTGAAATAGACATTGAGATCATTGGCAGCCTGGCGATCGATAAACGAGACACCGATGTCCTGCAGTTTGATTTTATCGAGCGAGAGAATAAAAGGCTTTGATTCGGTGGAATGCTTCTCCTTCGCCACAAAAGCGTCGACAATGTAATCAAAGTTAAAGCCGCCGTTTTCATAACGGATCACGTTGGCGCGCGTGCCTTCC
>RDDY01000141.1 GCA_003852805.1 Chryseobacterium sp. | reverse complement strand
GAAACCCCTGTTTCCGAAACCGATAAGGCAGCCGATAAAAACGGCGGAAACGGCAAGGTTTATCGCCTCCTCTTTTGTTTTTCCTTCATCGTAGGCTTCTACGGCGGTTTTCTCTGCTTGGGCCGCTTGTTCGGTACGCAAATGGTCGGGGTTGACGGTTTCTGCTATCTCTGCCTCGGGTTCTTTCTGTGTGAAATAGATTTGCTCCTCATTCAACAGCTTCAGGAATGCGACTTTCTCCAAAATTTCTTGAACGGTCTGATACTTGGAAATGAGTCCCGGCACCGTCTCGGTAGCCGCTATTTGCGCTGCGGCATTTTTCACTTCTTGCAGGATCTTTGTCCTGATCTCCGACAGGTGCTGCATAACAATCCTTGGTATTTTTTTGCGTAATTTTGACTCAGGTTTACTGTGCTAATTTAACAAATGTTTCTAGAAAATACAATTAACCATGCGCGGCAGAGCGGCTGGATGGAGGTTATCTGTGGCTCAATGTTTTCGGGGAAAACCGAAGAATTGATCCGCCGTCTGCGCAGAGCGGAAATGGCCGGACAGCAGGTGGAGATCTTCAAACCTGCGTTGGATGTTCGTTATTCAGAAGAGGATATCGTCTCTCACAACCGAAACAAGATCCGCAGCACAGCCGTAAATAATCCGCAAGAAATTCTGCTGCTTTGCAGCTCCTGCGATGTGGTGGGGATTGACGAGGCACAGTTCTTTGATGACAGTATTGTAGAAGTGGCAAACGATTTGGCCAACAACGGAATCAGAGTGGTGGTTGCCGGTCTGGATATGGATTTCCGCGGACGGCCTTTCGGCCCGATGCCGGCGCTGATGGCAACCGCAGAATACGTAACCAAAGTTCACGCGATTTGCCGGCGTACGGGCAATCTGGCCAACTATTCACTGCGCACCACCAACGGTCAAGAGTTGGTTCAACTGGGAGAAACCGAGAGCTACGAAGCGGTGAGCCGCAAGGTTTTTTTCGAAGAAATGAATAAAGAAGAATGAGATATACGGCAAAGGAACTGGCGCAGATTACAGGAGCAACGTTGACGGGAAATCCCTATGCGTCGGTATGCCATTTCGCTTTTGATTCGCGGCGTATATTTTCCACCGAAGACACTGCGTTTATAGCTTTTCGTACGCAGAACAGTGACGGCGCAGCGTATATTGATTCCGCCATCGAGAAAGGAATCGTCGTGATTGTGAGCGAGCAGCCTTCACGATTCGACCAAGAAATCACTTGGCTGCAAGTAGACGACAGTATCGGATTTATACAGCGCCTAGCCGCATTCCACATCAATAAAATGCACGGTCTGACCATAGGCATTACAGGCAGCAACGGTAAGACCATTGTAAAAGAATGGCTGTACCAATGCCTGGCAGACGATCATACCGTGGCCAAAAGCCCGCGCAGCTATAATTCACAAATCGGTTTTCCGCTCTCTGTATTGCAAGCCGACTCACGGCACGAAGTCATATTATTGGAAGCCGGCATCTCGCTGCGCGGTGAAATGCAAAAACTGGCCGATGTAGTGTCGCCCACCATCGGCATCCTTACCCACATCGGCGCGGCACATTTGGAGAATTTCCACAATGCCCAAGAGTTGCTGGAAGAAAAACTGAAATTCTTCAAAAACAGCCGGACAATTATTTATAACGGTGACCAGGAACCGGTACGGCGGCGCGTTATGGATTTGTACCGTGACCGTAAATTGATCTCGTTCGGTTTGCAGCCCGATAACGATGTGCATTTCAATTTTTCCGGAAAAGAGGTCTCCGTTCATTATCCCGGCGGAAGCTTTCAGATGAAAATCCGAAACCGAGACGAGGCCACGCTGATGAATGCGCTGGCCGTGATTGCCGTGTTGAAACAGTTGGACATCGCGGATGATGAAATTGTACGGAGATTGGATCAGATTCGGCCGATAGAGATGCGCATGGAAAGCATTCACGGCGCACGAAATAATTTGATTATCAATGACTCTTACAACTTAGATAAAGATTCGCTTAAGATTGCACTCAGCGCCGTAAGCCAATATCGGAAACCCAATACCGCGCTTGTGCTGACCGACATCCCGGGCATTGAACAAGGCGATTATCCGGACGTTGCCCGGTGGATCAATGCGCAGAACTTCGACATTGTTCTTCTGGTGGGCGAACAGATTCATTTCCTCCAAGAGCACTTAACTGCCGAAACATCGGCATTTCGTACTACTGCCGAACTCGTTGACAGCCGAGAACTAAGAACAATAGAAAATCATCTGATACTTTTAAAAGGCGCCCGCAAGTTTGAGCTGGAAAAAGTTCAGCAGCTGTTGGAATTGCAGTCGCACGACACGGTGTTGGAAGTAAACCTGAACGCGATCTTGCACAATATCAAAAAGCACCGAGACATGCTGAAACCGTCCACCAAGATTATGGCGATGGTTAAAGCAAATGCGTACGGCCTCGGCAGCTTGCAGGTTTCCGAGTTTCTGCAGCATCACCATATCGATTACCTCACCGTTGCTTATGCGGATGAAGGTGCCGAACTGCGCAAAAACGGAATCACCGTTCCGATCATGATTATGAACCCCGAACAGAGCAGTTACAGCACGATAATCGATTATCAACTGGAACCTGAAATTTACAGTTTCCGTGTGTTGGAAGCCTTCCAAGAAGCGTTGCTGCAAAAAGGAGCCGCGCTGCCCTACCCTGTGCATATCAAACTGGAAACAGGAATGCATCGTCTTGGCTTTAAAGAAGATGATATCTCCGAACTAAAGAATAAAATCAACACCGATATTCTGCGAGTTGTCGGCGTATTTTCGCATTTGGCCACAGCTGATATGCCCGAGCACAAGAATTATGTCCACGAGCAGGCGTCAACATTCCTACGGATGTCCGAACAGTTGTGCGCCGATATCGAACCTCGGCCGTTGCGTCATATACTGAACTCGCCGGGTATAGCCAATTATCCCGAGTACCAACTGGATATGGTGCGCATTGGTATCGGCATGATCGGCATTTCCGCAAATGAGGAATTGCAGAAAAAACTGCAATCGGCCGTTGCTTTCAAAACGGTTATTTCGCAGATATCCGAAATCAATATCGGCGAAACGGTGGGCTACGGGCGACGGTTTAAAGCAAACAAAAGCACGCGCGTGGCTACCATACCTGTGGGTTACGCCGACGGCATCCCGCGCCGCATAGGCAATGGTAAGGGATTTGTTGGTATCCGGAATCAACTGTACCCCATTGTCGGCACCGTCTGCATGGATATGCTGATGGTAGACATCGGCGACGATCAAATTATTGAAGGTGGAGAAGTCACGCTTTTTAACGGCAGTCCCGGCCTTCGGCAATTTGCTGATTATTGTGAGACCATTCCGTATGAGGTTCTTACGTCGATCAGTCGCCGGGTAAAACGGATTTATATCAAAGACTGATGAAGAAAATCTTTACAGCTGCGTTATTGGTGGCTTCCTTCGCTGCAGACGCGCAAGATTCGATAAAAATCCCCGCACGGCCCAAGGTAGGCCTTTCACTCAGCGGCGGCGGTGCCAAGGGTTTTGCCCACATCGGCGCGTTGCAGGTATTGGACTCCATTGGTGTAAAGATCGATTATTTGGGCGGTACCAGTATGGGCGCAATAATCGGCGGTCTTTATGCATCGGGATACAGCGGTAAAGATATAGAAAACATTGTCTTGAACACCGATATCTACGGCGCTTTGTCTGACAGCAAAGACCGGCTGGAGATGCCGTTTTTCAGTAAACGGGTGGACAAATATCTGTTGCAGTTCCCGATCAAGAACGGCAAGGTCCAACTGCCCACGTCACTGAGCAGCGGTCAGCGCAATATTTTTCTGTTAAAGGAATTGTTGAGCAGGGTCTCTGACAAGAAAGATTTCAGTAAGCTTCCGACGCCTTTCTTTGCTGTTGCCACGAACATCGAAACAGGCAAAGCGAAAATCTTGGAGCACGGCGATCTGGCCAAGGCTATTATGGCGAGTTCCGCCTTCCCGTCTTTGCTGGAACCGGTTAAGATAGACGACAGTTTGTATGTGGACGGCGGCATCGCGATCAATTTTCCGTCGAAACCATTGCGCGATAAAGGGATGAACTTTATTGTGGGCGTCAACTTGGGACAAGGCCTCTCCGATCGAAAGCAGCTGAACAATATCGTCAGTATTTTAGACCAAATCATCACATTCGGTATTGTCAATGAAACAGGTCGGCAGATTGAATTTACCGATATCAACATGACACCCGATCTGAAGGGATACGGCGTTACCAGCTTCGACAATAAAAAAGAGCTGATACGCGCGGGTTATGATGAAGCTTTAAAGTACAGCTCGGTCCTTGAGCAGTTGCCGAAGGATCCTTTCCCCAGACAATTCAGATACAATCCGATGTATACTGCGGTATATAAAATCGATGAGTTTGAAGTGGAAAACAACGATATCTATAACCGTGATTATATTGCGGGAAAGATGGGTCTGAAGCTTCCGGCATTGCTCAGTTATGCCGATGTCAATAAGATGATCGACAAACTGTACGCAACCGATAATTATCGAATCATAAACTATGAAATTCAACAAGGAAACGGCCACAATAAACTAAGACTTTTCGTGAATGAAGACGATGCACGCTTTTACCTGAAGTTCGGTTTGCATTATGACGATGTGTTCAAAACCGGTCTTCTCGGGAATATTACGGTACGGCGTCTGCTATTTAACAATTCCACATCTTCGCTGGATGTGGTGGTTGGCGACCGACCGCGCTATTACTTCAATTATTTAATCGATAACGGTTACATTCCGGGGTTCGGGCTGTTCTCGACGGGAATGAGTTATGCTCTGCGCGACTCGAAAGGAGCGTACACAGATACCCGCCAATGGTACCGAAATGAAGCGTTCATACAATCTACTTGGCGTGATCGCTATGCCGTTGGCGCGGGTCTGAGTTACGATATATTCAACTCCAATGTTCACAGTCGGGAGAAGCATCTTAATCCCTACGTTTTTCTGCGTACCGATACGCGCAATCGTCAAGAATTCTCGAGTCGGGGTTTTTCTTTGGATCTCGTAGGCAAACTGCTTGATACATTTGACAAAGTAGAAGACGACAAAAGCGCTCAGATAAATGCAGACCTGCGCATCAACTTCCCGATTTCCGATCGGCTGACGTATAAAGTGTCAGGCTTTGCCGGAATCAGTTTCGGCGATACACCCTACTTTTATCGCTACCGTTTGGGCGGTGTCTTTGAACAGAATCTTGGAAACATGGTAAGATTTCCCGGATTTTACTTTGGTCAACAAGAAGGTCAAAATGCGTTGGCCATGGGCAACAGCCTTCAATTGCGTCTGAAGAAAAATTACTTTGTAACGGGCAACTTCAGCATCGCCAACTTATTTGATGATTTTGAAAACAATGACTTTATAAAGTTCAAGTATACAAGTGCGGGCGCAGAAGTAGGCTACAATTCTCCGTTTGGCCAGCTACGGTTGGGTTATAATTACGGCTTCAAAAATAACAGTGGTATTTTCAGCGTTGTACTCGGGCACTGGTTTTAAATGAAAGCAAATGATTGATTTTTTTTATGAGGATGTCGCTCCTATCGGATCAGAGGAGGAACGCTCTACATGGCTTGAAGACTTGATACATAACGAAGGCAAGAAACCCGGGAAAATTTCATACATCTTTTGTGATGACGAATACCTGCTTGAGATCAACCGCCGGTACCTGGAACACGATTATTACACAGATATTATAACCTTTGATTACTGCCGAGGCAAAATAGTGGCAGGTGATATTTTTGTATCTTTGCAGCGCGTAAAAGACAACGCTAAAAACGTGGGAACCGACTACGAGCACGAGTTGAACCGCGTACTGGCGCACGGCATTCTGCACTTATGCGGCTACCCTGATAAGACGCCGGAGCAACAGAAAATCATGCGCAGTAAAGAAAATTTTTACCTTGAAAAATACTGATGTTTCACGTGAAACATTCCCTTTATGATTAACGAAATATATGACGTAATTGTCGTGGGTGGTGGCCACGCGGGTTGTGAAGCCGCAGCCGCAGCCGCCAACCTGGGCTCAAAGACAATGCTCGTTACCATGAATATGCAGACCATCGGTCAGATGAGCTGCAATCCTGCAATGGGAGGAATAGCGAAAGGACAGATTGTACGAGAAATCGATGCATTGGGCGGATATTCGGGTATTGTAGCCGATAGGAGTGCCATACAGTTTAAGATGCTGAACCTCTCAAAAGGCCCCGCAATGTGGAGTCCGCGCACCCAAAACGACCGTATGCTCTTTGCCGAAGAGTGGCGACTGATGCTGGAACAGACACCGAACCTGGATTTTTTCCAAGATATGGTGAAAAGCCTGATTATCGAAAACGATACAGTCGTCGGTGTTGTCACATCCCTCGGTATTGAAATTCGCGGTAAAGCGGTTGTTCTGACAAACGGTACGTTTCTGAACGGACTGATTCATGTAGGCGACAAACAACTCGGCGGCGGCAGAATGGGCGAGCCCAAAGCCTACGGCATTACCGAGCAGTTGAACGATCTCGGCTTCCAATCAGGTCGAATGAAAACAGGAACGCCTCCGCGTGTTGATGGCCGTAGCTTAGATTACACAAAAATGGAGGAACAGCCCGGCGATGCGAATCCGAGAAAGTTTTCCTATACCGATACCCCGAAGCTTACAAAGCAACGCAGCTGCTATATTACCTATACCAACAACACGGTACACGATATTTTACGCTCGGGCTTTGATCGATCGCCGATGTTCAACGGTACCATACAAAGTACCGGGCCCAGATATTGCCCAAGCATCGAAGATAAAATAAACCGCTTCGCAGAGCGTGACCGCCATCAGCTGTTTGTTGAGCCCGAAGGGTGGAACACCGTGGAAATCTATGTAAACGGTTTCAGTTCGTCTCTGCCTGAAGAAGTTCAGATGCAAGCCTTACGGCAGGTTCCCGGTTTTGAAAACGCAAAAGTCTTCCGTCCCGGTTATGCCATCGAGTATGACTACTTCCCTCCTACCCAGTTGAGGCAAACCCTTGAAACCAAGCTAATTGCCAATCTCTACTTCGCGGGACAGATCAACGGCACTACGGGATATGAGGAAGCGGCAGGACAAGGTTTAATCGCCGGTATCAATGCACACAACAAAGTGCATGGCAAAGAAGCGTTTACACTGAGTCGTGACGAAGCTTACATTGGCGTATTGATCGACGACCTGATCACAAAAGGAACTGAGGAACCGTACAGAATGTTTACCTCTCGCGCGGAATACAGATTGTTGCTGCGTCAAGATAATGCCGACATCCGTTTGACAGAGAAATCCTACAAGATGGGGCTGGCCAATGAAGACCGTATGAGAAAGGTTGAAGAAAAACTTCAACAAAGCGATAATCTTGAAAGCTTTCTACGATTATTATCCATTAAGCCTGAGACCGTTAATCCCATTCTCGAAGAAAACAGTTCAAATAAAATAGATCAATCATTCAAAGTGGCACAAATACTTACGCGCCCGAATATCGATCTACAGAAACTTTCCGCAGTACCCGAAATAAAAACCGAACTGGAGAAGTATACGGATGAAGTGATTGAGCAAGCCGAGATCAACATCAAATACAAAGGATACATTGAGAAGGAAAAAGAAAACGTGGCGAAGCTGCACCGATTGGAGAACATCAAAATCCCAAATAATTTTGACTATAAAACAGTGCGCAGTTTATCTTCGGAAGCGGTTCAAAAACTGCAATCTTTACAACCTGAAACAATCGCTCAGGCAGGCCGTATAAGCGGTGTCTCGCCGGCGGATATCAATGTATTGCTTGTGTACCTCGGGCGATAGTTCCACGTGAAACAATCTGATGAAAGTTAAAGACCATTTCCTTTCGGGAGAAACCTTCGAGATAAAAGAAATAAAACCCGGCGTTTTAAAAACGATGGACTTGCCGCAGGATTTATCCGGCTATTACGACAGCGATAGATACATTTCTCACCATCAGGATTCCAGGAATTTACGCACATTTGTCTACCGTCAAGTTCAAAAAAAGAATCTCGGTTACAAGCTAAAAATTTTACAAAGATTCCTTCCCGGTAAATCAAAGGTTTTGGATTATGGTTGCGGTGCCGGCGAATTTCTGAAATTCATTGAGAACATCTACGATGCCGAAGGCTACGAACCGAGCGAAGCCGCACGAGCCTCTGCAAAACATAAATTGAAATCCGCAACGGTCTACCCTACTCTTCCGTCTGATACGCACTATGATGCAATAACATTATGGCATGTGTTGGAACATATTGAAGACCAAGAAGATAAACTCGGTTATCTGTATCGACACCTGAATGACGAAGGTCTACTGATCATTGCGGTGCCCAATTACAACAGCTATGACGCAGAGTATTATCAGGAAAATTGGGCCGCTTATGATGTGCCGCGTCACATCTATCACTTTTCCCAAAAGGGTTTACGCGAAACGCTTCCGCAAGACAAATGGGAATTGCTCGACACGCTTCCGCTGTATTTTGATGCCTATTATATTTCGATGATCAGCGAGAAATACAAGAAGACGCCTCTATTTTGGCTGCGAGGACTGCTTATGGGAGCAATTTCCAATTTTAAGGCTCGTAAAACGCGTGAATATTCATCTCTGATATACGTATTCAAAAAAAAGAAGAAAAGCGATTTTTAGCCCTTTTGCGAAAGTCAATTTTTCACAAAAAAGCGCCGGATTTCAAAAATCCGGCGCTTTTTGTTTTGGTCTGTAATGCTTAGCTGTTCACAGCGGCTACACCAGGCAACTCTTTGCCCTCCAAACTTTCCAGCATGGCACCGCCGCCGGTAGAGACATAACTCACTTTGTCATCGTAACCGAATTGCTTGACAAACGCCACACTGTCGCCGCCGCCCACCAAGGAGAATGCGCCCAGTCGGGTAGCTTCTGCGATACTGTCGCCAAGTTTTATGGTTCCTTCGGCAAATTTCTTCATTTCAAAAACACCAAGCGGTCCGTTCCACAAAATGGTGCGGGAACTTAACAAGACATCGTGGAACAATTTATTCGATTGAGGACCTACATCCAGCCCCATCCAACCGTCGGGGATTTCATAAGCGTCGCAAATTTGGGTCTCTGTATCCTCAGAGAATTTATCTGCCGCCACAACATCTACGGGCAGGTAAACGTTAACTTTCTGCGTCTCAGCCATCGCAATAATTTGTTGAGCAAGATCCAACTTATCTTCCTCCACCAATGAACTGCCGATGTTTCCGCCCTTGGCTTTGATAAATGTAAACGCCATCCCACCGCCGATAATCAAGTTGTCGACCTTGGGTAAAATGTTTTCTATGATGGTAATTTTGGTTGAAACCTTGGAGCCGCCCAATATCGCCGTTATGGGCTTTTCTCCTTTGTGCAATACCTTGTCAATCGCTTCCAGTTCCTGCGCCATCAATAATCCGAAGCATTTATTCTCGGGGAAATACTCTGCAATCACTGCCGTAGAAGCGTGCTTGCGGTGCGCCGTACCAAAGGCATCGTTCACATAAATGTCGCCCAGCTTAGAAAGTTTCTCTGCAAAAGCAGAGTCTCCTGCTTCCTCTTCTTTATGGAAACGCAGATTTTCCAACAGTAAAATTTCGCCCGGCTGCAATTTATCGCTCAACTCTTGTGCGCGCGCATCTGTACAATTATCACAGAAAATAACCTCGCGCCCCAGAACGCGGCTGACTTCATCGATAATGTTGCGCAGTGAGAATTTATCCGTGTTTTCACCTTTCGGCCGGCCCAGATGCGTCATCAGAATAACGGCTCCGCCATCGTTCAATATTTTTTCAACCGTCGGCTTTACGGCAGCTATCCGTGTGGCGTCGGTCACGCGCAGTTGTTCATCCTGCGGAACGTTAAAGTCTACGCGCACCAGCGCCTTCTTGCCGGCAAAGTCAAAATCGTTTACTGTTTTCATCAATACTTGGATTTATTTCTATTGCAAAAATAGCACATAAAAGGCGGCGACTGAAATCTTCGACCGAAAAGTAATGAACAGCCCACAACCATTAACAGCATTATATTTCTATTTATAAAAAGAAAAAGAATGTTGCATACTGTTGTAGGGTTGCGGATATGTGGAAAAGTTTCTCGGTAAGAGTTAACAGCAAATAGTAACCGGCTATCAACAGGTTTATCCACATCGTAAACTGTTTAAATACAATACAATAGGTAATTATCCACAATTGGCACCCCGTTCTTCATGGTCTGTTATTGGGCAAAAAGTTTTTACGCATCGCGCATTGATTTTCTGGGAAGTCTCCGGGATAAAATTCGACACTCCGGCACGCTCCCTGTATTTCATACGGAAATTTCACGAGAGAATAAAGCACGGGTTCCGGTAAGTTTTCCACAGCCATTGTTGCTTTTATCAACATTTAACCGGCGATAAAATGCGGGCTCGGTTTTTTTAAAGTAAATTTGTCCAATTAGCAATCAGTTTATGAAAAAGATAGCAATTGCCGCAGA
>RDDY01000053.1 GCA_003852805.1 Chryseobacterium sp. | reverse complement strand
AAACCATTTGGCGAATATTTACAAGAAAAAGAAGACGGAGAACTTTCAGACGCATTTTGGAACGCATCTTTGCCACAAAGTTTAGATACTTCCGTTGCAAGTAGTCCATATTTTCACGTGTTTTTGGCTTCACAAGTAAAAGCCAACGACAGAGGATTTTTATCAAAAGACGTTTTGGTTGGCGACTTAATTTCTTTACGTGGCGACATTCATCATTTGTTTCCAAAAGATTATTTAAGCAAAAATGGACTTGACAGAAGCAAATACAACCAAATTGCAAACTACGTTTATATGCAATCGGAAGTAAATATTAAAGTGGGTAACAAACCACCTAAAGATTATTTTGAACTTATCAAAACGCAAATTCTTGACAACAACAAATTGGTTAGTGGACTTTCGACCGAACAAGAGCTTTTGGACAACCTAAAAATGAATTGCGTGCCAACAGAAATTATGGAAATGAGCATTGACGACTACCAAGACTTTTTGACTTTAAGAAGAAAATTAATGGCTCAAAAAATTAAAGAATACTACAAAACATTATAATGCAAAAAGGGCGAACACATAACAGCAGTTTGGCAAAATGGCGGGTTCAGTGCTAAATTCAATGAAAGTTCTTCGATTGAACTTTTGTGCAAAACGGAACATTTGTGCTTCGATTTCCGCCACTTCGCAAAGCCTCAAAACGTTATACGCAATATTATTTTTCTCCACCGCTTAAGAGTTCTGGATTCTCGTAGATATTGCCGATTATGATACAATTTTGTTCAATAAATCCTGATGTCTGCATATCAGCAATTGGTTCGTAAAAAAGAGGGTTATCTTTTTTAAAATCGTCTTGATGAATATTAATTACTAAGCCACCTTTTTTGTAAAATACTTTATAAAATCTCTTGCTGCCATCTAATATTACGTCTTCTAAAATATCACCCTCATATATTTCTTTTCCGTTTTTGTCAGTAAGTCCTGTGAATTGCTGTACTTCCATCTGCGGAAACCTTTCTCCATAAATTCCTCTTACTTTACCGCTAAGAACTCCCAATGAGTAGTCTCCATCTTTTTCACTTCTGTATTTTTTGAGTTCTTTATCCCAAACTCTAAATTTTATTGTTCTCATATTTTAATTTTTATTGTTAATTAATTTGCCCACGCTGAAAAAATAATACAGCGTATAACACTGGTTTTGCAATAGCGGTTTTGAAAGTTCTTTGCGTATAAAAACCGCCATCGCAAAGCCTTTTAACGTTACAGGTAAGTGTATGACGACACTGCCCAATAATCAACACTTGTCAATAAATTTGACACTTGGAAAGGAACATATAAACAAACGACATTTCGGAAATCAACATACCGACCTACCCGTTATTTTTTATTTTTTTTGCCAACACTCATTTTTTAAAACTAATTTTTGGCAGCCGCACAAACGGCACATTTGGTTTTAGCCAACACACAAAGTCAACGCTTCAAAAAAACAAAAGAACCGTTTTTTAGCCAACGCTAAACACAAGAAAGGCAGAATTTTTTACTATTTTTGCAAAGCAAAAACCAAATAAAAACATTATATTGAGCACATTTTTGAGTATGGAAAAACTGAACTACATAGACTTATTTGCTGGTGCAGGCGGACTGTCAGAGGGCTTTATCCGTGCTGGGTTCAACCCGATTGCTCACGTTGAAAT
>RDDY01000025.1 GCA_003852805.1 Chryseobacterium sp. | reverse complement strand
ACGAATTTGAATTATTAAAGGTAGAATTCGCACTGTGCTGCCTAACAAAAACGCTGATTTACCCTGTATAAATAATGTCTATGTTTTATGCTGTGCGGTTTTGGTTTATTTTAAACAGTATTTAACCCTTTAAAATAAACAGTTATGATTTACGGCTACATCCGTGTAAGCACAGACAAGCAAACAGTAGAAAACCAGCGATACGAGATCAACCAATTTTGTGAGCGGCAGGACATCTTAGTTAGTAAATGGATAGAGGAAACCATTTCAGGCTCCAAAAATGTGGACGACAGAAAACTCGGCAAGCTGCTGAAAAAGATGAAGAAAGGTGATGTGCTCATCTGCTCAGAGCTTTCCCGACTGGGCAGGAATCTGCTGATGATCATGGGCGTTCTCAACGAGTGTATGAACCGCGATATCCAGGTATGGACCATAAAAGATAACTATCGGTTAGGCAGCGACATAAGTTCCAAAGTATTGGCATTTGCGTTCGGCCTTTCCGCGGAGATCGAGCGCAATCTGATTTCACAGCGAACCAAGGAAGCACTGGCCAGGAAAAAAGCCGAGGGCGTTATTCTTGGTCGGCCCAAAGGCAGAAAGTCATCCAAAACCAAACTCACCGGTCAGGAAAAAAGAATTCAGGAACTGCTGGACAAAAAAGTCTCCTACAGTGCCATCGGTAGAATATTGAACGTGCACAGATTAACCGTATCTGCTTTTGTAAAGGAAAAATTATAATTGTTACATTTGAGAAACACAAAAATCTATGCGGCTATTTAGGAACGGAAAAAGCATATTGTCTGAGCTACGGGAAAAGCCGTTTAAGCTTGAAAAAGACATTCAGACACTGTTTGAGGACAATTTAAAAAGTGCAACTGATTTAAGGTTGATTAAATCTGAGTTTATCATAAAAAGTAACCGTATTGACACCTTGGCTTTTGATGAAGAAAGTAAGTCTTTTGTGATCATTGAATATAAGCGTAACCAGAATTACAGTGTGGTCGATCAGGGCGTTTCCTACCTGAATCTTATGCTCGAATATAAAGCGGACTTCATAGTAGAGTATAACGAAACCCAAAAAGAAAGCTTGAAGAGATCGGATGTTGATTGGTCGCAATCTAAGATTATTTTCGTGTCTCCCTCCTTCACGGACTTTCAAAAACAATCTTCTAACTTTAAGGATCTGGCGATTGAATTGTGGGAAATCAAGCAGTTTGAAAATGACGTCGTGGTAATTAATCCCATTAAAAAATCCAAATCCGCTCCTAGTATTAAACAGGTTCAGAAGGATGACAGTTCGGAAATAAGTAAAGTCATACAACAAACCAAAGTCTATACAGAAGAGGAGCACTTACAGGGAAAACCCGATGAGACTGCAGAACTTTATGAAATTTACAGAAGTGCAATCCTTAATCTGGGTACTGACCTCGACATCAAACCAAAGAAGCAGGAAATTGGTTTTACCGCAAAAGGGAAGATTTTTGCTGATGTCTGTATTCTTAAAAGCAGCCTGAAGCTCTGGATCAATCTAAAGCGTGGACAACTGGATGATCCTAAAAAGCTGGCGCGCGATGTGTCATGCATAGGACACTGGGGAAATGGCGATTATGAGATCATTGTTTCCGACACAACTAATTTAGAATATGTTATGAGTCTTATCAAACAGGCTATAAATAATTAGGTTACCTATGGCAGAATTTTTAAATAGGAAAAAACTTTTGGAATGGGTTCCAAAGCTTATTGAAACAGCTGAAAAGACTCATCATCATAAGTCCCTATATCCTCCAGATATCAGAAAAATATTCGCGCTCTTAACGGAGGCACAAAACGCGGTGTCGAAACTACACTGATTTACAAAGAGGGAGAGCTTTCAGAGAAGGAGCTTATCAGGTCCTATGCATTTTAACTTTATATTTGTATATCATCACCTTTTGCTATTTCTGGATGAAGGTTTTGCAAACAATAGAAAGTATTCACAGCGTATACGAAACAGGGAGCAGGCCGGTGCTTGTGACGTGTGATGATCGTAATTGGTGGGTTTGCAAAAGCGGATACCAACCCTCCGTCATTTTCAATGAACTTATAGCTGCACAGTTTGCAAAAATTTGGGGCATTCGCGTTCCGGATTCAGCTTTCATCCAGGTGCAGGAACAGCATATTCCAGCAGAATATATTCCTTTTATCCAAAAAAGCTGGTTTAAGAAGGAGTGCTTTGGCTCTTTCTACAGTGAAACTGCCAAGGAATTTGATCACGCAACACTTCCTATGTTTAGGGAGAGGAATTTTAGAAATAAATTTAAAAATAAAAGCGATTTTCTTAAGATTGCTTTGTTTGACCTTTGGCTGGGAAATGAGGACCGCAATTACAATAACTTTAACCTCTTGTTTGATACAGGAGCTGACGGGAATTATCATTTTTTTGCTATTGATCATGGAGCGATTTTTAATACGAGCAGTCTGGATTACGGCATGTGCCAGCTCACGGAAGATGACTCTATTCTAAAGACCGACCTGGCCAAAGTTTTGTTCTCGAAAAATACCGCAACTCATAGAATTGTAGATGAGCTGATTGAAATGTATTACCTTTGCACTCTCGAATGCAAGGACAAATTACCGGAAATACTGGCGTTAGTGCCTCAATCCTGGAATCTGAACATGGAGGATCTTGGGAAAAAGATTTCCGACGCTCTCTTCTCAGATCAGTGGCTCGCTGCTTGTGAGGATACTTTTAGAAATTATATAAAGTATTTTATTCTTAATTAAAGTGAAATCAATTTATTCCATAGTATTCATACCCTTAAATGCTGCTCTTAGCGAGAGAATAAGCATAGGAGCGATGATGACGGACGGGACTGAAATTTACTTTAAATATTCAGCTTCCAAGCTGAATGCTGTAAAGAGTATTCTGAGCCATGACAAACTGCAGCTGGTAAAAACCTTTTTACGCAATCTGGACAAGGATATAAACAGCGCACATCCTGCCGTCCTGTTCGCTAAGGAGATGGCAGATCATTCCCGATGGGCGA
Organism: Chryseobacterium sp.; assembly: GCA_003852805.1. GTDB lineage: Bacteria > Bacteroidota > Bacteroidia > Flavobacteriales > Weeksellaceae > Elizabethkingia. Next base: position 7,695 of record RDDY01000025.1, on the reverse strand, counting down.
ACGCTTCTTACTTGTCTTATCTTTCCCGATACAGTAATAACGTCGTGCAGTTTTCTGCTCCCAAGGAGATCGACCTGCCTGCAGGCGAAAGTGATTTTCGGTGGCTGTTTGAAAAATATGTTTTCAAATATGAGGAGGCGGCGCAGGAGGACCGTGAATCTGATATTATTTCGCATGTTAAAAAGTCTCTTTATCCAGCCATTGCGGAAAACGTAAATATCGATATTACGTTGGATTCAAATGATTTGCAGAATCTTTTCGCTTCCATAGAAGTCAACTTTTTGGGTGCTAATGGTGTTCCTGTGGCCGGTCAGACCTTCGATTTTGAGAAAAAACATCATTTCCTGGAAAATGATGTGTCACGGTATGTCTCACTGGTCAAGGCGTTGGAGCTGGAAGGAAAACGCAACGGAAAGTATTTTGTACTGGGCAGAGAACCTCAACAGTCTAATCAGAAAGGCCACGGTTTATGGACCCATATTCGTGATTCCCATTTTTTGGAGTTTATTGATATTGATGAATACGAAATTGTGGAAGAATATATCAAAAGGAACGATGTACGGCCTTATTTCAGGTAAAATAATTGGTTTTATTCATAACCTCTATATCACCCTGGAGGTAGTTTTTATTTTACAAATTATACTGCGCGTATCTTTTCTTGTGTTCATCCAATTATCGCATAGAGAATTTTTATGCGATCTCAATTGAAATCTTGTTTGCATCGTAGCGTAAGAACGCGGGCATCTGTGGCTTAAAGTGAGGACACTTTGCGCAACAGATAACAAATAATTCCCATTCTAGTCGGACATCTTACAACTCCCGCCGATACTAAGTCGTAAGTCGAGGTCATTGGTCAAAGGATAAGTTCCTCAATAATTATAAAAGTACCAAAATCAATTTCGAACGTGAATCATTTTATTTTGTCGTCTTTGATTGTCTAGCCGTTGTTTTTTCAGCCTTGCTGCCTGTAGGCTTATAATAAATAAGAGCTTTTTGGCAGTTCCAAAATACTGAGCGAAGGCCTGAAATATTACGGATAAACAAGTTAGGAAAGATGGCTTTGGCACCATCGAATGCATCTAAGCATACGTCAATTCGCTTTTTTCTCAATAATATTGTAGTAATAGCTGAAAGGCTTACCGTATATTGGTACCATACGTTCTTCAGCGGTGTCGTTTAATAGACATTCCAAAACTTCTTGCTCCAGATGAGCGTACTCTTTAGAGAAAAGTAAGGTTAAACTCTTGTCTCGTAATTTTTCTCTCTTAGCGAAGGGTATGAAAAATTTTGGTGATAGAATGCTATTATTGACGAGTTCTTGCCTTACCGCTATAGAATTTTCATCTTGAACACTGTAGATTCTACTGAAAAAATATTTACCGATATATTTTGGCCGACGCTGGGCGGTATTTGCAGGTGACATTTGTTGCAGCTTCCGTTTGAACCTTGATAAGTATTTAGCTCTGTGCCGATCGAGTCTTTTAAGCTGTACTTTCAGGCTCTCGTTCGAATTAAGGCATGTGAAGCCGTTGGCCCAGCACATGTCATTATCTATTTTTCGATAATTTCTCATTGAAACTCTACCCACAGACATTCCAATAAGCTTGTTGCTAATGGACTCGATAATTGTGTTATCTGACTTCCTCTTACCTTTTTTCAAGCTCTGTAGTGTGCCATTTATTAATTTCTTGATCTTCTGCTTTTCTTTTATCAATGAACTTCTTCTTACGCGCAACGTCCCATCATAGCACAGTTCATACCCTACAAAGCCTATTCTGTACATACTATTGTTTCTATCTTTTGACCACTTATATATTCGCCAAAACGAAACGTCCAAAAATATAAAACGAAACGTCCAAGAAAGACCACCGGTGGCGATCTTTTTATTGTTATTACAATGCAATTGCAACCATGTCAAAAGGACGTTGAAATAAAGCAGTGTAGCGTTGCCTCTTAGTATTCTCAAATTAATAAACCCGAGGAGCATCGGCTCGGTTATGTCGCCGTTTTGCAGTGTGAAATCAAATCTTGCCATAATTTTTTGGTATTTAAATTGTTTGTACATTTGTCATTCATAACCGCGTTGAGTGTGACTAATGGGAGCTAAATCCCAGGTGTAGCTGCAGCGCGGTTTTTTCTATTTGATTTATTTAGTTTTCTCAATCAATGAACCAAAGAGCAACGGCTCGGCTATGTCACCGCTGCGCAGTATAAATCAAATCTTGCCATAATCGGTTGGTATTTAAAAGTGTGTATATTTGTCTCACGGGAAGGACATGCTTGACCATGCCCATGCCGTGCAAGAGTTCAGGCTTACAGTCTGAACTTTTTTATTTCTCCCTTTACTAAGACCCACATTTCTGCTATAAGATGCTCTTTGCGATCTTTCTTTAGGACTTCTTTGTATCGCCTGATAGACTGTAACACGAACGTTTCATCATAAAGCTCCGCATTAGGGAAATATAAAGTCACATTTTCGGCTCCTTGACTATTGCCATCTTGGAGCTTGTTCTTAATGTTATTTCGTCCCAATTGTCCATTTTCACCAATAACAGTCTTTATGTCGAACACTATTCCGTTCTACAACGCAATTGCAACGATGTCAAAAGGACGTTGAAGTAAAACAGTGTAGCGTTGCCTCTTAGTTTTCTCAGATCAATGAACCCAAAGAGCAACGGTTCGGCTATGTCACCGCTGCGCAGTGTAAAATCAAATCTTGCCATAATCGGTTGATATTTAAATTGTTTTGTATATTTGTGTAGTGAAAGTTTCGCGGCGTACCATACCAAGAAGGCAATCACTAAAACCGGAGTCAATCTTGGGCTATATCCCCTCTGTTTTGAACTCCGGGTTTTTATTTCAAAAGGTCCTGCGTAACATTGGCGTTGGCAGATATACTGTAAAACCGTTTCGCCCCGTCTGCCCATTCTCTTACAATCAGATACAGAGGCGATTCACGAACGTCATATTGAAAGGTATGAGCCCCTTTAATTACACTGCGAGCCTTATGGGAAATAGAGAATGCAAATCTGAGCTCCTTTAGCCCGGTCTTTTACCTACTCGCAACCTAAACGGTTGGTATTTAAATTGTTTTGTATATTTGTAGAGAAAGAAGCGGCTTGCGGTTAGGGAGCGTTTTGGTTTAACAGCCGAACGCCTATTTGAGTCGCTATTTTGTATAATAACTTTACCGCTGATAACGATTATTTCATTCGGCTTCTCCCCGAAATAATCTTTAAATACATCATCAAAATCCAGCTGCACCATTCTCCCAAGGAATGGTTTAACTTTTTTACTATCCGCACCATTTTCCGTCACGTGGATTTGTAGCGTCCTTATTTTAATACTACCCACATAAAAATTATATTTGTGACAACAATTAAGCAATGCGGTCCAGCTTGCTCCAATTGTAAGCTTTAACAGGAAAGCCCAACCGTTATACGGTTGGGCTTTCTGCGTGTTTTTTGGATAGCGTTTTGTCTCAAGCTGGCATACTTAATATTTTTCGGACAAAACTTTCGGTTAGTGGCTCACCGGCACGGTCAGCCTCGCGCATTGCCGGGACTAATACGTCATGGAGTTCGCCGTAATTCTCACAATTCATCTGCAGGAACTTAATAGACTTATTATTGTACAAGTATTGTTGAGATTCCTGCGGAATGACAAGAAAGGCGCTGTTTTAAACCACAATAGACACAAAAGCTTTTGACACGTAAGTCACTTTAGAGCATAGTTTCTGCCATTTGAAGTTCACGCAAGTTTTAAAAATCTGTGATTTTTCGCTGTGGCAAGGAAGTGAGTCTGGCGAAATGACGGTTTCCTCACCCCAGCCCTCTCCGAAGGAGAGGGAGTTTTGTTTCGTTTACTTTTTGATACCAGTTGCAAGGATGAAGCATCCGAGCGCTGTTGAGATTCCTGCGGTGTGATTTAAACACAGAGGGCACGAGGAATGCACGGAGGGCACAAGGGTCCTCACCCCAGCCCTCTCCAAAGGAGAGGGAGTTTTGTTCTTGTCAATTGATGTAATGGAAATGATTTGCCCAAGTGCTGTTTGGATTCCTACGGAATGACAAGAGGGAGTGCTTCCTTCGGTGCAGGCAGTAGCAAAGAGCTAAGGAAGCTGTCCTCACCCCGACCCTCTCCAAAGGAGAGGGAGTTTTGTTCTTGTCAATTGATGTAATGGAAATGATTTGCCCAAGTGCTGTTTGGATTCCTACGGAATGACAAGAGGGAGTGCTTCCTTCGGTGCAGGCAGTAGCAAAGAGCTAAGGAAGCTGTCCTCACCCCGACCCTCTCCAAAGGAGAGGGAGTTTTGTTCTTGTCAATTGATGTAATGGAAATGATTTGCCCAAGTGCTGTTTGGATTCCTACGGAATGGCAAGAGGGAGTGCTTTCCCCTCGTGAGGAAGTAGAATTGCGCTCCGTAAGGCGAAAACGGGATGTTCCGGGTTCGCAGATTTCCTTATTCGGCCGGGGTTGAAAAGCTTTTGCTTTGTGTATGCATCTTATGTCGGGGCAGTCCGATTTCATGTTCCTGCGGATAGGGTGCGCGCCACGTCATGCTGACATCTTCATTGATTCGTCGATGGACTTCGAAGGCTTTTTCCTTGTCTGCGGCGTAGCGAGGATCGGGGATGAACGGCATCCGTGCCATTTTTTGAATGGTGAGAGTCGGGAAATGAAAATCCACCTCCACCCTGCCCAGCAGCAGGTAACAGCCGCCGCCTTGAAACGGGTATTGCCGCAAATTGTCGGCGAAGTGCGCGGTATCGAAGTATTCGCCCTCGGCATCGATCCACGTTCCGAAATACATGGTGCCCTGCTTGGTAGGTACATGCTTGCGCGAAACCAGATAAGCCAACATTTTTACCTGTTGTTTATGGAAACGAACCAGATCCCTCGCCATCACTGCACCGCGGTACTTGGTCTGCAACAGATCGAAAGGACTGTTTGACACAGGGAAGCCCAGTATCTCGATCTCATCAAAGGCATCTTCCAAAGGATGCCGCTGCGCCAACGGCAACTCGTATTGAACGGGTGGCTCTTCCAGCAGTGAAGCATTGCGGTGTTCGGGTTTGAAATTGCTCAGCAGCAGCCGGGCGAGAATCAGCAACTCGCTTTTGGACCGACCCGTGAAACGAAAAGCGCCGATGAAAATCAAGGTCTGGAGCCCTTCTATAGCGAGGGGAACGCGTTTGACAAAGTTTTCGAGCGAGGTGAAATCTCCGTTTCGGCTGCGTTCTTCGGGAATAAAGCAGGCAATGCGCGCTTCGAGCTTTTCGATATGCATGAGCCCCAAATACACCTCTTTGCCGTAAACCGTCGTTTGAAGCAGACTCTTGTTGACGCACGGATTGTGGATGACGGCACCTGCCATTCGGCACTCGTGTACATAGATCTCGGTGCGGTAGAAGCCGCCGCCGTTGTTGATGGCTGCCACCATAAACTCTATCGGGAAATGCACTTTCAGATAAAGGCTCTGGTAACTCTCCACCGCGTACGAGGCCGAGTGAGCTTTACAAAAAGAATAGCCTGCAAAGGATTCGATTTGGCGGTAGACTTCCTTTGACAGTTCTTCGGGATGACCTTGCCGCCTGCAGGAAGCGAAGAAATGATCTTCTACCTTTTGCAGTTCGGCTTTGGAACGGGTCTTTCCACTCATGGCGCGACGCAAGATATCGCCTTCGGCTGCACTCACGCCGCCGTAATGCAACGCAATCTTGATGACATCTTCCTGATACACCATGATGCCGTAGGTCTCGCGAAGCTGCTCTTCGAAAACCGAATGGAAATATTCGAACCGGTCCGGGTGGTTGTGGCGGAAGATATATTCGCGCATCATGCCGCTTTGGGCCACACCGGGACGGATGATGGATGAGGCGGCCACCAAGGTTTTATAATTATCGCACTTCAGACGCCGCAACAATCCGCGCATGGCCGGGCTTTCTATGTAAAAGCAGCCCAAAGTTTTGCCTTTGGCCAGATATTCATTGGCGGTTTTCTCGTCTTTGGATAGCCGTGTATCGCGAATGTCGATCTCCACACCTTGGTTCTCCTTTATAAGCTTTACCGCATCTTCGATGGTACCCAAGCCTCGCTGTGAGAGAATATCGAACTTCTCCAGACCGATCTCCTCGGCTGTGTGCATGTCCCACTGCACGATGGGAAAGCCCTTGGGCGGCCTCTCCAGTGCGGAGTAATGGGTAATCGGTTCTTCAGAGATCAGGATGCCGCACGAATGCATGCTGCGCCGGTTGGGGAATTTCTCAAGCAGCTTGCCGTATTTGTGGACCAATCGTACCAATTTACTGTCGTCGTGGTTCTCCATCGGTTGGCCTGACAGGGCATCCAATTCATCCTTTGGAAGACCGAAAACTTTGCCCACCTCGCGGAAAATCGATCGGTATTTGAACTCCACATTCGTACCGCAGAACGCCACATGGTCTTTGCCGTATTTATCAAAAATGTATCGCAAGATCTCATCGCGTTGCTGCCAACTCCAATCGATGTCGAAATCGGGCGGTGTCTTCCGATTCAGATTCAGAAACCTTTCAAAATAAAGATCCAATTCCATGGGACAGATATCGGTGATGCCCAAGCAGTAACTGACGATACTGTTGGCACCACTGCCCCGGCCCACGTGCATAAAACCGCGGCGGTTGCTGTATTGCACAATGTCCCAAGTGATGAGAAAGTAAGCGCAGAAATCGAGTTCTCGAATGACTTTCAGTTCACGTTCCATGCGTTGTCCGGCTCTGCCGTCATCGCCGGCGTATCTTTTTTTCAAACCTTCCCGCGCGAGTTCTTCTAATAATTCAAAATCCGTATCGGCGCTTTCGGTGAAATGCTTCTTGTTTTTGGGCGTGGAGAAATCGAAATCGAAACGGCAGTTATCGATGATGTACTCGGTGTTCTCGATGATTTGGGGGTAATTCTTGTAATGCTTCAACACATCGACGGTCGGTTCAAGAAATTCACCCTTCCCACAGATGTCTTTTTCTTCCAACTTGGAGACCAAGGTGTTGCTGTCTATCGCCCGCAGGATACGATGCAGATTGTACTCTTGTTTCGTCGAGAAAGTGACGGAACGGAAAACCACCATCTTATGAAGCCGGGCTTTCCATTCTCTTTTGACCAATAAATTAATTTCCTCGGGCCGAATACCGATAAACTCGTTTTCGCTCAGCCGATCGGGAACTTTATCCAATGGATAAATAATGAAAACTTCTTTTAGTTCCGGATGCTGCTTCGGTAACGGAATTCCGTCGCAATTGTGCGCCGTAATCATTCGGTTGATCTCTGCCACGCCTTTGGGGTTTTTTGCCAAAACCACATAATACGGCACATTGCCGAACCGGATGTCTACACCGATCAAAGGCTTTATCTGATGCACTTTGCAAAGTTTGTAAAACTCGTACATTCCTGTCACGGTATTGATATCCGTCAACGCCAACGCCGAGATTCTTTTGTCGGCAGCGCTTTTCACCAACTCTTCAACGGACAGAGTGCCGTAGCGCAAACTGTGGTAGGTATGACAATTCAGGAACATGGCAGTGGCAGGTTTAATGAAGGTTCAATGGTGGTTAGACAATAGGTTCAATGTGTGGACAGACATCGCTACCGTTATCGGAAAGCGGAGGCTCTCGCCACGGCTGTATCTCCGTATCGGGCTCGTAATTTATCCATGGTTTGGTA
>RDDY01000229.1 GCA_003852805.1 Chryseobacterium sp. | reverse complement strand
ATTTCAATTCCAGTGTGGTACGATTAAAAGAGCGCTTCGAGTTTGTGCTGGAACAGCAGTACGGTTATTTCAATTCCAGTGTGGTACGATTAAAAGTTTAGTACATGAAATCATCGCGAGCGCCTATAAACATTTCAATTCCAGTGTGGTACGATTAAAAGCCGTTATTTCAGGGCAGTGTTGCCGCCTGTTGATCGGCCTTGGCAAAGATAAAAAATTGTTCTTGACCGCCGCTGTGTCGTCGATCGTCAATACTACGATTTTACCCCGAGTTCGACGACCGACGGCTGCGCGGCGGCCGGCGGTGCTTTTTGTGTTTATTCCGAAGATGTCAAAGAACACCTTTGCCGGTCTGTGGACCTCATCGACGACTTACAACAGATTCGTCAACTCGTTCTTCTCGCAGCCGATCACCTGTTTGTCCAGCCATTTCTCCTGGCGGCTGCTGAAGATAATCAGGCTGTCCCTCTCCTCATCCATAATGCGCTTCGCGGCGGTCACCAGTTCTTTCAGCTTTACCTCGGTCAGTTCGCCCTCAAAAACGCTGTTCTGAATCCAGTTCAGGTATTTGCGGCACAGTTTCAGCATTTTGGCCGTGCGCCGCTGTTCGATGTCATAAACCAAAATCACATACATACTACCACCAGGCTTTAAAAGGTTTGTATTCTTCCATCTGCATCAGATGCTTCACCAGTTTATAGCATTCCAGTTTCACCAAATGTTTATAGCTCACACTGCGGCCCAAACTGCGATGCTTGAGGGTTTCGCCGAGCTTCTCGTCCCAAGCCTTGACGACTTTTTTCCTGCCTGATTCTTTTAATAAACAACAGTTGACCTGACGGTCGAAATCATTAGGCTGAATAACCTTTTTGTTCAACAGCGAAAATAAGGTTCTGTCCACCAAAATCGGCTTGAAAATCTCGGCTAAATCCAAAGCCAGTGAGAAACGGCGTTCGCCGGGCGTGTGCAGATAGCTGATGGTGGGGTTCAGCTGCGTGTGGTAAATCATGTCCAGACACAGCGTATAGCACATCATATTCATAAACGAGATCAGCGCATTTACCTCGTTGGACGGCGGCTGCTTGGTACGGTTGCCCATGCTGAAGTCATTGATGATGAGGTCGAACGCCTCGTAGTACGACATCCTGATATTGCCTTCTATGCCCATAATGGCATCGATGCCGGTGTGCAACGGCAATTGCGCAGTTAGGGATTCGATGCGCTCTATCTGCACCGAGGCATCCTTTCCTCTGTTAGCGTAGTAGCGCAGGTTTTTCAGCATGTTAAAGGCAGCACCTTCCACAAATTTGCGCGCCAAGGCCACGCGGCGCAGCGGATTGAGAAAATGCTCAGTCTGGTGAATTAACACCCGGCCGCTGAGCAGATATTCTTTCGGGAGAAAACTGCCCGTGTAATGCTCGTAATAGTCGAAGAAATGAATGCTGACCTGCTGTTTGCCGAGGAAATTGTAGAGCGCACTGTTGGCATCCAGGGCGCCAAAACAGTACAGGTTGCTCACCGCTTCCACGGGGATGTACTTGGGCGTCAGTTCACGGCCGTCGCTGTCCATCGGCACAAATTTCAGCGTATTGTCTTTACGGCTCATGCGCCCGGCGTTGAAGAGGTAGTAGGATTTTTTCATGACAGAGGAAAGTGAGAGGGTGAGAGGAGTGAGAGAGTGAGAAAGTGAGTTATGGTGAGAATGCGGTTTTTATTTTTTGGCAAATTTTTAATATTTCTAAAGCTTCAGTCAGAAAATGGTTCACCTCAGTTTTGACACCGTAATCCATTTCGCGTATGATTTCCAGCCAGTACTCGCATTCGTCAGCTTCTTCCACAACAATGCATATTTTGGAGAATTTTTCCGCTTTCGATCTCCCTCTACAGAATGCGCGAAAATTGGCACCGACCGACGAGGCCGATTTTGCGAGTTGGTATGCAATAACCCGTGTCGCCGTGTTCGTTGGCAATGTACCAAGAAAAGTGAGAACGCCCACTGCAAAATTCCGCGTCCTTAAACGAAAAGAGTCATTAAACTCGGCATTTGTCATCTCTGTATTTTTTATCTTTTTCTGCCCTCTCACCCTCTCACCTTCTCACCCTCTCACCTCTACTCACCCACATAGCACAACTCAAAGTAGCTGCAACTCTTGCAAATTTTACTGTTGATTCTTGGCGGACAGTTTTCGGATGCAATCATTTCGCGGATTTCGTGGACGAGTGCTTGCAGCCGTTGTCGATCGGTTTCTGTAAATTGCACTTGGTTGGTTTGCCGAAGTTTCGGGTATTCCAGCGTTGCGGTAGCGTCGGAGATGCCGTTCAGTTCCAGCAGCCAAATGTAAAATTTAGCCTGCCACTCGTGTGCGGTTTCCACCTTGTCGCTGCGTTTGGTTTCGTGGATGGTTTTGGTGGCGGCGTCGTAGAAATCGATTTTGCCTGTTAGTTCAATGTCGCCATACTGTGCCGACAATTCCATTTCATTATGCTTCTGCGCACGCTGCGGATAGCTGTTCTCATGCAGCATTTTCCCGTCGTACACCGTGTCGGAGGTGTGCTCCATATTGATGCCGTTGGAGAACAGCCAAAGCTTACGCTTACAAACAAAAAAGTAATTGATATGTGTGGCGAGGAGAGGCATGGTATTACAGCAATTCAGCGTTCCATTCTTCTTGCTCGTCATAAAGCAAACCCAACTCTTCACTGTATTTCTTTGTCAAAACCCAATACGGCACAGATATGAGTTTGCCGTTTACCGAATCGAAATGATACGTTGTTTTATATAAGTTTTGATCGCTCTCCGCGATAAGTTGTGCAAATTTATTTTTTCTGATTTGCACTTTCAGACGCTCTGCTCCTATAAAATCAAAGCCTGATAAATACTTTTCGAAGCGATCTTTTAGTTTTACAGGCAATACTTTAATCCCATCAAACTGTTTATAATATTCTTCTTCTCTGTTTTTTGAATGTAAAAATGGTGCTAATTCATGCTCAACTGAATACTTAAGCAAATGGTAAATTTGGTCGAAAGCCTGCTTGTCTTTCTCAGACCACCACGGGTAAACGAAATCTATATAATCTTGTATTTTCAACTCTTCTACAAGCCCACCATTATTGTTTAGTGACTCAAATAACTCAATAGTTCTTGAAACTAATTCAGGATTATAGATATATTTATCGCTGGCGTTGGCTGATCTGAAAACCACAGCCGTGCAAATTCCTTTTTCCCTTTTGCGATTAACCCTTCCGAACCGTTGTATGAGAGCATCAATTGGTGCGGGTTCGGTATAGATGATGTCGTAATCAATATCCAAGCTAACTTCAATAGCTTGTGTGCCTACTAAGAGTTGAATAGGGTTTTCAGAATCTTTTTCGCCCTCTTTCAATATTCTTTCGTGGCGTGTTCTATCTTCTCCTGTGAATGCTCCGTGAAGCAAAACAGAGCGGGAAGCATTTTGTTTTAATTGGTCGTAAACCATTTGTGACTGTCGTACCGTATTACATACTACCAGCACTTTCTTGCCCGCGTTAAGGTCATCTTTAATAATGCCAAGATTATCCGACAATAATCTATCTTTCAGTAAGACACGGTGGCGATTAAATGCATTATATAAACCTTGATCCGCAGAAATTGCTGTAAAGCCACCGACAGATTCTTCTAATTCCTTTCTTAGGAAAGTCGGCATGGTGGCCGTCATGATAAACACCTTTCCATGAAAATGATGAGTGACATATTCTAAAAATACCTTTATCTGAGCAAAGACGTCAGGGCTATAGGCATGGATCTCGTCGAAAATAAAATAACCGCCCGACCATTCGAGAATTCCTTGTTCAAATCCTTTTAAACCGAAAAGATGTTTAATCAGCTGAAAAGGAGTGATGACTTTCAAAGGCATGGCGAGAATCCTGAATTTGTCATGAATCTCCTTGATGGCCTCTTTTTTAGCGTCTGCGTATTGAAGATCATCGAAGTAATCATACAGATAATCCTGCAGTTTACCGTGTATCATACCCACCTTCGAAGCACCGAGGTCATTCTGATCAGAAGACAGGCGTTCATACATCGCATTGATAGAAGCGGTAAAAGGCAGAATATAAAATGCGCGGCCTTGGCCAGATTCTGAAATTTGTTTTTGCAGCCAAAGCATAGCACTCTCAGTTTTTCCCGAACCTGTCGGCGCTGTGAGAATAACATTGCCTAAGGTTTTGGAGCTGGTTAACTGGTGCCGATACAAATCTTTGTTTTCTGAAAGCAGTTGTTTTCTCTTTTTCCCTAAAAACTCAAACGAAGTGCCGTCAAGATTCTCAATCGCTCGGACTTGCGCAGATCCTAAATGGTCACAGTGTTTTAACGCGCCCAGCAATAAAAGCGTTTTTAAATAGTTCTGACTGTAAAGATTAAATTCACCGTTGTCAGCTTTTACCAGATACGACGATATCAACTTCCTCGGCGAGTGAACCGTGAACGAATCTACCGTTGTCGCAAAATAGGTCTGCAACAATACAACAACACTTTCTTTATCTATTTTCGCAAATTCATCTTCAAAATCAAATAGGCCTTCGGTACCAAATTCATCGTTATAACCTGAAGCGTACGCTTTATTTATGTATTCTTTCTGTAGTTTGTCAAAATCTTTATGGTGGCCTGCCACTGCCAGCTTCAACAACCTCTTGGTTTCATTGTCAACAGTCAAGCCGTCCACAAACGGCACCGAGAATAATTCATGTCTTTGTCCATACCACTCATTAGGCAAAGCACGTAAAAGCTTATTAAACTCGCGGTGTGCCTTTCCTAAATCATGTGTAATGATCGCCAGCCTTACAATGTCCCAGAAATCATTCTCATCAACAATTGTCGGAATTTTCGGAAACGAATTTCGCAGATGAACCAATATCAGAAGACAATCGTCAATATGTTGTTTCAATGTTATCTGTGGATCAGATTTTGCCAAAATTTCCATACTTAAAATTTTTATTTTCTGAAATCCAGTTCATGCATAAAGATGTCAACCGTCTTGCCTCCAATTTCATCGCGAAACGCGCTTAGTTTACTATTCATAGTCTTTGCGCGATGGTTCACTACTGAATATGATTCCGTACCGATATTCCTCCGCGGAATTTCATCGGTAAAATATTTCGGCAAAGCTTGGATTACACCCGGCAAATAGTTATTGCTGAAAGGAATAATCTGACCTCTGATATTGCCGGCGTTTTCCACTTTTTCCAACTTCCTGCTCACAATCTTCGTCCGATCTACAGAGGCCAAATCATTCATTCGGCCTAAGACCAAAGGATAAGCAGGCGATTTAAAGTAATCGGCAACCTTTTTATCATCGGTGTAGACTCTTAAAAGGTTATCAAATAAAAATTCTCTTTTGATAACATTGGACTTGGCAGCATTATTGGGCTTTCCTTTGGCAGTGTCCATCATGTATATCGTTTCCAAATCCATTTCTTTGCCTTGGAATTCAAAATAATATCCGAGAGAAAGCGCCTCATGCTCGATATAAAAACCCGCAGCAGCATTGATCAAACCCAAAACAGTGCTGATCGGGGGAACCTCCAGCGTTGGCTGTATCCCGCTGATAATATTCGGATATCGGAAGCTGGCAGTCCAGCTTCTGATATCTATTGAATATAGCTCCATTATTTAAGCTGACTTTTTAACTGTTCACAATAATTGTCAATGGTTTCGTTTACGGAGCCGATTTTGACAGCCGGGTAGCCATCACCCAATGACTCCAGCGCTCTCAGCTCGTCACTGTACTCGTCCAAGAAACCACTTCTTCGTCCGATAAATACTATACCGACAAACTGATCGTTATAATCTCTTAGCACCTCCTTAATTCCGTTGACATTCAGGTATACTTTCTCACTGTTCATTCCTTCACTTGAAGCAATGTGCGAAAACGGATGATTGCCTGTATTTGTAGTGGCTAAAACGATAAATTTGGGGGTGACATCACCCATATTGTTCGTTTGCATTGCGCCGCCAGATATTGACTTTAATGCTTTAATGGTATCCTCGATCCGCTTTACTCTTATTTCAGGCTGTAGCCGCACCAACTTTTGTCTATTTCCTTTACTGTCTTTAACATAGGAGTCTTCGATTTCAGAAGCGCCATTTTTTAAGGCTTCTTCTTTCAGCTTCTCGGTCAGGTTTTTGAAACCTGTTTTGTTATAATTCGAAAATGTTCCCGCCTGTTCCAAGTCGAGTGAAAACATTCCTTTCATTATTGCACTATATTCCTCTTTCACATAAGGAACCGAATCTCCTTCTTGCCGAGCCATGCTTGACCAGTTTTCAACAGGTTGGGTAGATCCTACCGAGACTATTACCGAATTTTTCAAGGGCGAGACGCGTGTCACAGTAACATTCTCAGTTTGTTCCCGGCCATTTTTTAAAACAGGATTTCCATTTTCATCAACAATAACATCTTTGGCAGCTTTCATATAGCCGAAGATGTCATCGTCAGCATATTTTACAGGGTTTGCCGCCGTGAATGCAATTTTGCTTTCCCGCGTGACGGGAGACAGCTCCCATCCGTGATTTTTTTGTAATGCTTCGCGCCACCAGTATCTCCATGCTTGCCCTGAAACATAGGTATAAGCTCTGCCGTTTTTATACACTTTTTTCGTCGCGACGGCATTGTCAAAATTACTTTTATTGTTTTTTCCTGCGTTGTTTAAGGCAACAACATCTACATCCAAAAGGATAAAGCCTTGAGTTTTCAAATTCATAACTATTAGTTTAGATTGGATATTTCCGATTCTTCATCTTCCAAAATTGGTGCATCTACAAATTTGTTCTCTTCATGGAGTTTCTCGTAGATGGCAATCAATAACACATCGCGCACTTCCTTCCAGTTTGCTCCGTCAGGGAAGAGATAATCGGCGTAGTCCTGCACAGTAATGAGAGGATCTGCTCCGCCGTTTTGATAATTTTCACCATTTAGCTTAATAATAAATTGCCGCATACCATGGGCAGATTTTTCACCATTAAGGCGCTTGATACTCTTGGTGATAAAATCAGTGTCACGGTTTACGACGATGTAATCCGCAATCTGTTTTATTTTTTCAATTGTTCTTTTTTCCATATTTCTAACGATTGTTTGATATACTTCGACAATAATAAAAGGGAAAGAATGGTCTACATTCCATTTTAAAATAGCCCCGAGAATGGATTTGCCATTTAAAAGGTTATCCAGCACACTATTGCGCCAAGTCTTGTAAGCAGAAAAGTCGAAATTTTGATCCTTGCCTCTCCATTCTTCTGTCAACTCAATGTATTCTATACCCTTGACCTTAGAATTCCTGTAATGGCTCCGCAGAAATCTATTCCAATCTTTTTTAACCTTTATGCTGTTACAAAAAACGTAAAACTTAAATACTGTAGATTCTAAAACATATAAGTTAACTTCAGGACTTGCACCAAAGTTGGTAAAATGATAGAGATTCAAGGTAATGTTCGCCGCTTTCCACAGTTCATCCTCATCCCCATCAATCAAACGCTGAAGGCGCGTATTAAGATCATCCGCAAAATTGAATAAAGCATTTGCAGGGTTGTTAAATTCGCTTTTAAGGACCCCTTCAGCAATTCCGCTACTGAGCGCCTGTAAATTTTGAGCGCAGTTCCTCTTAACAAAGGATTCTGTAACCTGTTGATCGTTGCTCGTAAGCATCGCAACCTTATCACTCAACTGCACCAAGCCAAGTGGAACGAAAAACATCCTGATGAGAATCTCTTTCGATAAAAACAGACCGGACTCAAAACTATGGTGAAAGTTGACAAAGGTTCCCGAACCTGAAAGGATATGGTTATCGCGCCCCGCCGCAAATAGCTTCGTTTCTCTGCCGCTGATTCTACAATATCCTATTTGGGAATCCCTCGACTCATCCAGAAGGCTTCGATAAAACTTTAAAGTCTCATCAATCTTCTTTTGGCCTTTAAATGCAGGCTGCGTAATGGTAGAGTTAAGAAAAAATGCATGAAGTTTCCCGTTCCAGTTATTCACATAGATTTTTGCTGCATATTCTATCAACTCCAATATACCCTTATCCCTTAAATGTGGTAACGACCACAGATGTTTTATCACGAGACCGCCTGTGTCGGCAAAAGGGTCGCCTGTAGTAGCTGTTAACAATTCTTTGTCCATGTCTTAAAGTTGAAAAGCAAATATAAATATTATTCCGTAATTACAAAATGTTGAAGCTGCTTATTATATATGATCTGTATTTTTAGCCGCTAATTGCTATTTTTGCAATACTGTCCCTTTTCCTGCGAATCGTACAAATTTTGAATTGAAAATAATTACAAAAGGTTGAGGGACAATTTATTATATCGCACTGAGCACCATCCCACACCCCATCGAGTTGTACACCCCAACCCCCGCATTCATCAGCAATTCCACAAACCTTCTCTCAGCCGTTACTTCTAGTCCGAAGTTCATCCAGCCGCGGATTTTGGTTTCTTGTGGCGTGTCCGCTTTTATGGTCATCAACCGCGATTTAAATGCATACTTTTTTGGTATAATTTCTAACATTAACAATGCACTGTCTGCAATCCGGTCATCGTAGCAAGCGGCAATTTTGCTGCGCCAGTTGTAGATTAGTGCCGAAGCAAATCTCGGGTCATCGGGAGCCAAAAAGTCGTAGTGTCCGCGCTCGTTTTGAATTCCCGCAACCACCGGCGACATCGGCTTTAGCTCTAAGTTTACAATTTCATTTTCAGACTGGGGCATCAACGGATTCCCCAAACTCTCCACCGACTTTACCGTAAAACTTACCTTTGATTTTTTATCGGCGATCTCTATGCGTTCACTTTGAAATAACCCTTTTACAAAACTTTCGGCTGCTTGTGGCAAATGAAAGCTGATTGAAAAATCGACTTCATCAGTCAACAATTTCAGCCGATCGTCCACAATTTTAAACGGCACATTCAACTGCGAGAAGGTGAAAAACTTGAAGCCTTTTCCGTAGCCTTTCTCGTGCAGGAATTCCGCATATTCCACGTCGCCTTTCTGCAATATTTTGTATACCGCTGCGCTCAGCGGATACGCATAATTTATCGGAATTAGACGGGATGATGAATTACTGGAAAGGGTAATTTTCAAAGTCATTGATGCTGTTGTATTGCTGAGTACATGATCGGTTAAACGGTGAATTCCCAAACAGGGCGCGTCATTATGTTAACTCGAGAACAAACAATAGACGTCTGAACAAATAGTCGTTTTGCAAATACTTATCATCATTTGTGTTTTGTTGCTAATGTAACAATTATTTACAATATAAACGATGTTAACCTTAAACTTTAAACAGCTTCACAATCTAACACCCAAATAAATTGCTTCTTAATTATTGCATACTGTGAATTGGACGTTTAAAAATCCTGTAAATTTCTTACGCCACCTCGTTCACAACACAAAAACGAAAAAAGCCGGAGAATCCTCCGGCTGTATAGATGCGAACCGCTTAATCTAAGGTAGAGCGGTTCTTATTTAAAATTTATTTAGCTGCTGATTTCAGGTATTCGTTGTAGGTATCGTTGTTTTCAAAATAGGCCACGGCACCGTTTGCGTCCGTCAGGGCAATGACCGCCGTAGCTTTGTCGACAGGTTTGTTGGAAACCGGATCTATGGCTTCTCTAGCCGTCGGGTCGTTCGGCAAGCGCTCTTGGCACATCTCGCAGCAGCCGTAATAGGTCTTGCCGTCTACTTGCACTTCCAGCTGGTCTCTGCCCATGTATTCGTTGTTCACCATGCAGACTTTGTCGTTCGGCACAATGTCGCCTATTTTATAATCTGCAAAGCCGGCTTGTGTTTCGGCACTCGCATGCATTGCGTGCTCATCGTTTTTTGCAGCGTTCTGATTGCAAGCCGTAAGCGTCAGTGACAGGGCCGCCAAAGCGCCTACTACAATTTTTTTCATAGGAATCGAAAGGTTAGAAATTAAAGTTGTATCCAAAGTTAGCCATTTTGTGCAGCATATGCCGACGGAATGATAACGCAGGAATCCGCACGATGGTATTGCGGATGACGAAAGTCATTTTCCGATGCTCCGGACGAAAATAAAAAGCACCTACATTGCTGTAAGTGCTTTTGTGGTCCCACTTGGGCTCGAACCAAGGACTTGCTGATTATGAGTCAGCTACTCTAACCAACTGAGTTATAGGACCGGCTCCGTTGGAGGTGTGCAAATTTAAAATTTATTTTCAAAAATAAAAAACTAATTGTTGACTTTTTCTTGGCAAAGCTCTACCAATACGCCGTTGGTGGATTTCGGATGCAGAAAAACCACGCGTTTATTGTCGGCCCCGTCCTTCGGGGTTTCGGAAATAAACTCGAAGCCTTCGGTTTTCAGACGTTGTATCTCCGCTTCCATATCGTCCACCGCCAGTGCAATGTGATGAATGCCCTCACCGCGTTTGTCGATAAATTTGGCAATCGGGCTGTCTTCACGGGTCGCTTCCAACAATTCGATTTTGCTCTCGCCTATATGGTAAAAAGAGGTCTTCACGCCCTCGCGTTCCACCTCTTCCGTTTTATAGTTGTCCTTGCCCAAAAGCCGCGCAAACAGTGGATCTGCATCATTCAGACTTTTTACCGCAATGCCCAGATGCTCTATTTTTATCATGAACCGAATGGATTTCTGTTACGCTCAAAAATAGTAAATTTGCCCATTATGGAAAGTAAACGAACAGAAAAATGAAAGACAAAATGCCAACGCTTCTGCAAAATCAAAAG
>RDDY01000380.1 GCA_003852805.1 Chryseobacterium sp. | reverse complement strand
AGAACGTCGTGCAATTCATTTGCCTTAGAACGGAAAGCTTCCACCAAACTTTTAAGATGATCTATCAAACGCCGGTTCATATTGAGCAGCGCAATCTTGATGGCGGTAGGGAAAGCGTCGTTGGTGGATTGAGACATGTTGACATGATCGTTGGGCGAACAGTAAATGTATTCACCGCGTTTATGGCCCATCAGTTCCAGCGCGCGGTTGGCAATTACCTCGTTGGCGTTCATGTTTACGGATGTCCCCGCTCCGCCTTGGATCATATCGACCGGAAATTGATCGTGCATCTTCCCGGCCAGCAATTCGTCACAGGCTTTGGCAATATTTTGATACAGCTCTTCGCTTAACAACCCCAGTTTGTAATTGGTTTTTGCGGCCGCCTTTTTCACATAAGCCAAACCGTTGATAAAATCAGGATGGTCGCAAAGATGATCCGTAGAGATTTTGAAATTTTCCAATGCGCGCTGCGTCTGCACACCGTAATAAGCATCCGCAGGCACTTGCAGTTCGCCCAAAAGATCGCTTTCTATTCTGTATTCTTGCATAGAATATTCCGGATTGATTGTTTGTTGTTTTGGTATTTACTTGGCCGGGTACTTTTGCAGCAGCGCCAGAAGAATAGCATACGTTTCGGCGTCTAAGTTGCCGTCGGCAAGTTGCGGTCTGAAATGGTACTGAAAAGCCTCAATGGTTTTACGCGTCGGTGTGTCCCATAAACCTGTAGAGCGCAGATCATAACCGAAGGACGCCAATTGCTGTTGAAAGTTGGTAATGAAAGTCGGCTGCGTTTTGTCGAGGTCGAAGTTCAACAACTGTTCTTGCAACTGTGTCTTCACATCGTCGTCGTACCACATCCCGATGCCGTACTCATCATACAGCCTTTTCCACGGGAAAAAAGGTCCGGGGTCCTGCTTGCGCGTAGGAGCCACATCCGAATGGCCGAGCACGTTGGTCGGCGGAATCATGTAACGCGTGACAATATCCTTAGCCAGCGCCGCAACCTTCCGAAACTGATGTTCGGGGTAAGCGTAAAAGGTCCTGTTACCCGCAGCATCCGCGGTATATCCGCGGTTAACGATTTCTATACCGATGGAAGTATCGTTCAGTTGAGCGTCTTTCCGCCATGAGCTGATGCCTGCGTGGTAAGCCCGTTTGTTTTCATCGACCAACTGATAGATTTCATTGTCGTCCTGCGTACCGACGAGGTAATGCGCGCTAACCGACTGTTGTGTCAGCACGGTCAATGATTTGTCATCATCCAAAGCGGTATAGTGTAGAATCAAATAG
This sequence comes from Chryseobacterium sp., assembly GCA_003852805.1. Lineage (GTDB taxonomy): Bacteria > Bacteroidota > Bacteroidia > Flavobacteriales > Weeksellaceae > Elizabethkingia. The sequence goes on along the minus strand of RDDY01000380.1, from coordinate 416 downwards.
CGCTGACGAAAATTTTGCCCGATCGCCGGAAAGTAAGTTCTGCTGATTACGTAACCCTGCGGATTGGCCGCAACCAAACTACCGTAACTGATTGTGTTGTCATTCTTGGCCGCGTCGGCAATATTTACATTATAATATTCGGGCTTTGCGCTGTTAGGAGCCGGCTGCTTGGCAACGGGCGGCGCTGTAGGATGAACTTTCTCGACCTTCGGTTTGGGCTGTGGCACGGGTGCTTTGGTCTTTGGCGTTTGGGTGGCGCATGAGGCTAGCACCACCGCTAAGGTTATGGAATATAGACTTTTACGCATGAATCGGTTTCTTTTCGACGAAGAGATTCAAAAATACGAAAAAAATTAGCGCCATTTTTTTTGGAGAATGAATAAATCTATTCTATATTTGCACTCGCAATTGCAAGA
>RDDY01000129.1 GCA_003852805.1 Chryseobacterium sp. | reverse complement strand
ATTTCACCTTTTTTATAAATCAACAGTTTAGAAGAATCCCTTGGTGATGCAGGTTCAAACGCTATTTTGTCGGTCGGGAGTTCGTAGGTGAAATCTTGTATCTTCAGTTCTTTCGGATGCATGTGCAATTGTTTTTAAGCCGTTCGGCGATGGTGACGACCGAGAATTAAAAAGCCGCAACTCTGAAAGTTGCGGCTTTGGTGCCCAAGACCGGATTCGAACCAGCACACCCGTAAGGGCGCTACGACCTGAACGTAGTGCGTCTACCAATTTCGCCACTTGGGCATTCAGGACTGCAAATATAAGAGTTTCCTCTAAAAATGCAATAACGGCAAGCCGTTTTTTTAACGCAAGATCCGGCGCGAAGTATATCGGCCGGATCTGCTATGGAAATTGTGTTTTTTGTTACGGCGGTTAAAGCCGCTTTCGCTGTGCTGCAAAATTAGAAACTCAATCTGCGATAAAAAAGTCCAAAGTTGTCCAATTTACTTTGCAGCGTGGGTTGAAACTATTATTGACAATCCGCTTCCACATTTTGGCCGATATTTTTCAGCATTCTGCAAATCCTGCTGTAGCTGGTTTCTTCCACCTTTGCCGCCAAGAGTTCAAAAAGCTCCTCTCGTTTCCGCGAGCTTTTCTCCATGAGCATTTCCGCCGCAAGGTGCATGACACGGATGTAATCATTGTACAGCAATCCCGATGTTTGCCGCAAATCATCGGGGGAAAGCTTGAATTTATTAACATTGTCAATGCCATTTGCGGCCCAGGTCAGCAGGAAAGTTGTTTTCACAAAGGCTGTATTGATGCCGAAAAAGTGGATCGGGTTTTCGCTGATGAGCGGTGGCGGAAAAGACCGCGCGAAGCTCTCGATGGGTTTTAAAAGGTCATAGCACAACGCATATTCTTCCAACCACAACAGCGTATTAACAAAAGTCTTATTATAGAACATTGATTTTCAGCGTATTTACATACTTTTTCAAATCGCAGGTACAACATAAGTACAACTTTTAGAGGCATATTTTTTACACCATTCAAAGCAAGGATTTTCACTATAAAAATCCTTGCTTTTTTTATTTGTTTCCCTGTCAATTTTTCGTCCGTTCTACCATACCGATTGCAGTCCTGCCCTTTGCATTTTACCGTTTTCGGTGCGTTAGCACCGTATTGCATTACCTTTTACCACCTCGTGTATTGCCCACAAAATGAGTTAAATAGAACTTTGTAAATGCGTACGCAACGTATTTATTAACTCATAAAATTTAAGACAATGGCAAGACAAAAAGGACTTATGAAGTATGTCGGAACGATAGGCGATGTCCGACATTTCAAAATCAAAGGACACCAGGGATTTTTTGCGGGTATGGTGGGCGGTCCTACCGCAGAACAGGTAAAGACCGCACCCGAATTTGAACGTACTCGTGAGAATATGAATGAATTTGGGGGCTGTGCAAGAGCTGGCAAATCCATTCGTACCGCTTTATCAGCGTTGATGTCAAAAATGGCAGACAGCCAAGTTACAGGACGTTTAACGTCCGTAATGAAAAAAATCAATCTGGAAGACGGTACAGAAGCAAGGGGTTACAGAAAGGTTGAAATCTCAACACAAAGAAACTATTTGTTAGGCTTTGAGTTTGACAAAAAACTTTCTATCAATGGGGTTTTTAATGCTCCGTATGATGTAACCCATACCGTTGCAAGGGATAGTGCGGATTTTATCATTGCTCCGTTTAAT
>RDDY01000130.1 GCA_003852805.1 Chryseobacterium sp. | reverse complement strand
TCTTTGCAGGTAAGAGATCAATGCAACGATTTCACGTTTCTCCAGCGGTACAAAATTCGCGCCTTCGGCTGCTTGCTGCTCGGCAAACTGCTTCTTAACATCCGGTGCTTCGTCGAAGATGCGGTTTACAATGCCTCTTGCCTGAGTATCTGCCCAAGAGTTGGCGCTGTCTATCTGTGCTTTTGTATAAGGAACATCAAAGACATTCTTCATAAGAGTAATCTTGTTCACCATTTGGGAGCGATCCAGCGTATTGTGAATCAACCAAGGGTAGCGCGGCATGATAGAACCTGCGGAGGTAATTCTCGGGTTGTACATGTGCTTGAAGTGCCAAGAGTCAGGGTTTCTGCCTCCTTCGCGCTGCAAGTCGGGTCCGGTTCTCTTAGAACCCCACAGGAACGGTCTGTCATAAACGAACTCGCCTGCTTTTGAATACTGTCCGTTCTTACCGTCGAAGCGTACCACCTCGTCACGGAACGGACGTATCATCTGCGAGTGACATGCGTTACAACCCTCGCGGATGTAGATATCTCTACCCTCCAATTCCAGCGGTGAATAAGGTTTTACGGCGGAAATGGTAGGTACGTTTTGTTTGATTGTCAGTGTCGGGATAATCTCCACCGCACCACCGATTGCCAAAGTTATGAAGGCAAAGATTGACAGCAGGAGCGGAGTTCTTTCCAACCAAAGGTGGTAGCTCTCGCCCTCTTTACGTTGTTTGGTAACCTTGGCCAAAGCCGGAGCCTCTGCAGGTACGTCTTTCAGGAATGAGCCTTTTCTTACAGTAGCTACCAGGTTTACTACCATCAGGATGGCACCGGTCAGGTAAAGAATACCGCCGAAGAAACGCATCTGGAAGTAAGGGATAATAGCTGTTACCGTATCCAGCCAGTTCTTGTAAACCAAGGTGCCGTCGGGGTTAAACTGCTTCCACATCAGACCTTGTGTAAATCCGGAGATGTACATAGGTACTGCGTAGAAGATGATGCCCAGCGTACCCAACCAGAAGTGCCAGTTGGCCAGTTTGGTAGACCACAGTTTTGTGCGCCACATGATCGGGATCAGGTAATAGATCATACCGAAAGCCATAAAGCCGTTCCAACCCAATGCACCCAAGTGTACGTGACCGATTACCCAGTCGGTAAAGTGACCGATTTTGTTCAGGGTCTTCGTTGCCAAGAGCGGTCCTTCAAAAGTAGCCATACCGTAGCAGGTTACAGCCACAACAAAGAATTTAAGGATCGGGTCTACCCGGACTTTATCCCAAGCACCTCTCAATGTCAAAAGACCGTTGAGCATACCGCCCCAAGACGGCGCAATCAGCATGATGGAGAAACCTGTTCCCACAGCCTGTGCCCAGCCCGGCAATGAGGTATACTGCAAGTGGTGAGGACCTGCCCACAGATATACAAAGATCAGTGACCAGAAGTGGATGATGGAAAGTTTATAAGAGAATACAGGTCTGTCGGCTGCTTTTGGTAGGAAGTAGTACATCATACCCAGAACCGGAGTTGTCAGTACAAATGCCACGGCGTTGTGACCGTACCACCACTGTACCAACGCATCTTTTACACCGGCGTAGGCAGAGTAAGATTTCCAGCTGTTGAAAGCCAACGGAACCTCAAGGTTGTTGAAGATGTGAAGCATTGCCACACCGATCCACGTACCGATGTAGAACCAAATGGCAACATACAGGTGACGCACGCGGCGTATAGCGATGGTCACTGATCTTTGTATA
>RDDY01000153.1 GCA_003852805.1 Chryseobacterium sp. | reverse complement strand
GAAGGCTGCCACCCACGGATTTTAAAAGCGTTGACGGACAGCAACATGGTACAGCAAGCCGGCTATGGTAATGACGATTATTCACTCGAGGCCGCTGAATTGATCAAGGCCGAATGCAAGCATCCACACGCCGCTGTACATTTTGTAAGTGGTGGAACGCAAGCCAATCTGCTCGTAATCTCTGCACTGCTGAAGCCTTACGAAAGCGTGATCTCCGCAGATACAGGTCACATCTTCACCAACGAAGCCGGTGCCATAGAAGCAACGGGGCACAAGGTGCACGGCGTACCTACCGAAGACGGAAAATTAACGCCGGAAAAGATATCGGCGATGATAGCGCAACACCAGAACAAGCCGCATCAGTTGAAACAGCGCATGGTCTATATTTCCAATGCTACCGAGCTGGGGACAATCTACTCGCTTGATGAATTGAAAGCTTTATCCGATTATTGCAAGCGCAATGAACTGTTGCTGTTTATGGACGGCGCACGACTGGCGCAAGCTTTGGTGGCCAAGCCGAGCAATGTGACGATGGCCGATGTTGCAGCATTGACCGATGTTTTTTATTTGGGCGGAACTAAAAACGGCGCATTGTTGGGCGAGGCCCTCATAATCAACAATACCGATCTGCAACGTGATTTTGATTTCAATGTCAAACAAAAAGGAGCACTGTTGGCCAAAGGTCGACTGCTGGGTTTGCAGTTTCGTGAGCTGTTGACAGACGGTCTTTATCTTGAATTGGCAACGACCGCAAACCGCCATGCGATGGAACTGAAACATGCATTTGTAGAGGCGGGTCACACTTTATTGGCCGACACATTTACGAACCAGATTTTCCCTGTTTTACCAAAGCCGCTGATCGATGAATTGTTGAAGGAATTCGATTTTTATGTTTGGCGAGACTTAGGCGATCGCGCAGCCATTCGATTGATCACTTCTTGGGCAACCCCGCAGGATGCCATAAAAAAGCTCTGCAATCGGATTGCAGAGCAGTCTTGATCTTTTATCGCAATAAGCTAAGAAACGTATTCCCTGACTTTCTGCACGATCATATCCATCTCAAAAGGTTTGGCTACGAAGGCGTCTGCGCCGGCTTCTATCGCGGTGTTTTCCAGACCGCGGCTGGCCGACATCATGATCACCGGCGTATTTCGCGTATGCTCTTGCAGTTTAAAAGTCCGGCAAATATCGCGTCCATCCTCGCCTGAGAGCCACATGTCCAACAGTATCAAATCGGGTTTGTCCATTTCGGCTGTTTTCAACCCGTCGGCGCCGCATTCATGCACGCAAACCTCATATCCTTCAAAATCCAGCATCAACTCCAAAGAATCGAGAATTGCTGAATCGTCGTCGATTACTAAAATCTTCTTGGAATTCATTTTAAAAACTAACTAACAACTTCATTTTCTCCTGCCGTCGGAAGGCTGAAGCAAAAAGTAGACCCTTTTCCCAACACGCTGTTTACCCAAATTCTGCCGCCCGCACGTTTGACAATTTCGGATGAAATGTAAAGACCCAGCCCGAGACCGGGGAAGGTGTGCTGCTTGTCGCCGCTCACTCGGTAATACTGTTCAAACACTTTGTCTTGTTTGTCATCGGGCAACCCGATGCCGAAATCCTGAACACAGATGGTGACTTGTCCGTTCTCTTGCACGCAGGTCACGTTGATCTGTTCATTCTGCGGCGAATATTTCATGGCATTGCTGATCAGGTTGATAATTACCTGACCGATTCTGTCTTTGTCGCCGTACACATCGGCTTTATCGTTGTGCACCAGATCGATGCGGTATTTGTCCGCTGTGTGTCTCAGCTGCTCCACAACTTCCTCCACCAAATCGCCCATGCAAAAGGCACCCTCGGTGTACTGCATTTTCCCGTTCTGAATTTTGGTAACGTCCAACAGATCAGCAATCAATGAGTTGAGCTTGTTCACTTGCCTGTCCATTTTCATGACAAAATCAGCGTTTTTGTCGTCGCCTGTTTTGCGAAGTTTCTTTTCGAGCACCTGTGCGTAAGCTTTGATGCTGGTCAACGGCGTCTTCAACTCGTGGCTGGCAATGCCCAAGAAATCATCCTTTTGATTTTGCAGCATTTTAAAATCATGAATATCGGTATTGTTCCCGATCCATTGTATGATTTCGCCGTTTTCGTCTCGCAACGGAATTCCGCGCACCAAGAACCAGCGGTAACGGTTGCTGCTCTTGTCTTGAAGTCGGTACTCTGTTTCGTAAGCAGATCCGCCGCGCACACATTTTTCCCAAAGCTTTCCTACGCGCTTGCGGTCATCCTCGTGCACGGCGGAGAGCCAATCGTTGTCGTCCGTGCCGTCGGAGTCGGTACCTGTGTAAGCGTACCATTTGTCGTTGAAAAACTCGACATTGCCGAACCGATCGGTGGTCCAAGCGATGGTAGGCATAGAGTTGGCCAGCATCCTGAACTTTTCCTCGTTTGCGCGCAGTTGTCTGCGGATCCTGAGCTCTTCCGTCACCTCGTATCCGGTACCGATCACCGCTTCCACTTGGCGCTCGGCGTCAAACAGCGGATGAAAAACATAATTCACGTACCGGTCGGTTTCGCCTTCTTCGGTTTCTATCCGGTATTCCCAAAGACGGCTCGGTTTTCCGGTGAGAAAAGGCTCGCGCGCTGCAGCTATCACGGGATGATTCAGGTGTTCGTCGAATCTCTCGATAATAGACTGGCCTACTACGTCGTCGGGCAGTGCCCAAAGGTCGCTGTTTCGCTCGTTGCAGATTTCGAAGATGAGTTTCTCTGACCGCAGTAAAACCATCGGCAGCGGAGCGTTCAAAATTATACTGCGGATGCGTGCCTCGTTTTCTTGGGCGCGGCGTTTGGCCAAAACCTGCTCGGTTACATTGACGGCCATATTCAGAATTCCGATGATTTCTCCGCTGATGTTGCGGATAGCTTTATAACTGAAATTGTAGTAGAACGTTTGCAACTTGCCATCCACAACCAGATCTACGCGGTCTTCCTCGGCTTTGTAGGTGTTGCCTGTGCGGTGCACATCTGCCAGCAATTGGTGAAACGGTTGACCGTCCAACTCCGGCAACGCATCTTTCAGCTTTTTGCCGATTACGGATTTATCCTTTCCCCAAACGCGCAGCATCCTGTCGTTTGCCATTTCTACAACCATTTCCTCGCCCTTGTAAATGGCGGTGGCCACGTCTGCATTCAGGATAAGATCGCGGTAGCGGTTCTCGCTTTCCTGCATTTCTTGGATAGCGCGAATGGTTTCCGTAACCTCGGTTGCGATAACGTGGATGCCAATGACCTTGCCGTCTGCATCGCGAAGTGCCGAATAAATATAATCGAAAAAGGCTTCCTGCAGTTCTCCGTTGCGGTGCAAGAGGGCTCGTTCGTGGTGACCGTGGTAGGTTTTCCCGCTATCTAAAACTTTGCGCAAAATAGCGGGAAACTTTTGATCCTTTAGTTCGGGTATGGCTTTTAACAACGGCTTGCCCACAATTGCCTCATCTTTACCGAACAGCTGTAGAGCCAACTTGTTAACGGCTTGAAAAATAAAATCTTCGCCCATCAGCACCACCATTGCAACCGGTGCTTCGGCAAATAACGACAGCAGCATTTCTCGGCTGCTGTTCTCTTTCAGAAATCTATCCATAGAAAATGTCCTGCTTTAGAGGAACACAAATATATTTATATTTCAATTTATAACAGTGGAACGGCTTTACGGATCAAGCATTTGTAATTACGGAAAAAACCGCAGGAAAAAGCAGCAATTTATGTAGAGCCGATCTCTGTTGCGGAAACTAAAAAACACGGATCTGCGTTATAATAAGGTGAATAGTACCAAGAAGACAGCCGACGAGTTGATTCACCGCTTTGCCTCAGAGTATTTTGATCCGAGTGAGGATATTGTTTTGACCAACCATTATGTGTGGAGTTGGGAAGCCGATTTGCTGGTGATAGATAACGGCGGTTTGAGCCATGAATACGAGTTCAAAACCTCTCGGGCCGACCTCAGAAACGATTTCAAGAAAGCGTATGAAAATGGCGGACGCTTTCATCTGAAGCACGACAAGATATCGACGGGAGATTATTCGTGCAACTTTTTCTCGTTCGTCATCCCCGACGAAATATATGAGTTTATCGACGTGCCCGATCATCTGGGTATAGTCACTTTTTATCACCATCCCGACACGTGGCAGTTGCAGTTCCGGCGCAGGCGCAGTGCCGCGCAGATTCACTCCGACAGTTTTTGGAAACTGCACGATCAGCGGCAACTTCTGAAAAACCTGTCCAACAAAGTGCTGCATTTAAAGCGCAACGCGTTAGCGGATAAGTACAGTTTCTGATTCTGTTTTTGCATATTGCAGGTTTGCGGCAGGCATTAAAAATAACTACTTTTACCACATGGAAAACTTCGTGGTTTCAGCCCGGAAATACCGGCCGTTAGAGTTCGATACCGTGGTGGGGCAGGCCCATGTAACAGATACACTGGATCACGCCATAGACACAGGCCAACTGGCTCAGGCGCTTCTTTTCTGTGGTCCGCGCGGCGTGGGCAAGACTACTTGCGCCCGCATCTTGGCCAGAAAGATCAACGAGAAACACAGCGATGCCGATGCCGACGGTTTCGAGCTTAATGTTTATGAGCTCGATGCCGCTTCCAACAACTCGGTAGACGATATCCGTCAACTGATCGACCAAGTGCGCTTTGCTCCGCAGACAGGCAAGTACAAGGTGTATATTATCGACGAGGTGCACATGCTTTCCTCAGCGGCGTTCAACGCTTTTCTGAAGACCTTGGAAGAACCGCCTGCGCACGCTATCTTCATCTTGGCCACTACCGAGAAGCATAAAATTATCCCGACCATTCTTTCGCGTTGCCAGATTTATGACTTTAAGCGAATCCAAATCGAAGACATCCAAGCGCATTTGCGGAAGATTGCGGAGAAGGAGGGTATCTCTTACGAGGACGATGCTTTGTATTTGATCGCGCAAAAAGCGGACGGTGCACTGCGTGATGCGCTCTCAATTTTTGATCGTTTGGCAACATTCAGCCAGAAGAATATTACGCTGGCCAAGGCGGCTGAGTCCCTGAATATATTGGACTACGACTATTATTTGGATATCGCAGATTTGGCGAAAGGTGCAGATATTCCTGCGATTCTGCTGAAGTTTGGCGAAATCGTTAAAAAAGGTTTCGACCCACACATTTTCATTGCCGGACTCGGCAATCATTTCCGCGATCTGATGATGGCGCAAAATCCGATGACTGTCGGGCTGATAGAGGTCGGTGAGAAAACCAAAGAGAAATATTTGCAGCAGAGCTTGGCTTGGCAGCCTCAAGAATTGATTGATGCGTTGGAAATTTGCAACCAAGCCGACATCAATTACAAAACATCTCAAAACCAGCGCTTGACGGTGGAGATCGCGTTGATGCAGCTTGCATCGTTGAGCGGAGACGCCGACAATAAAAAAAAAAGTTCCGCATAATAGCTCCTCGGTACAGCGAGGAAGGTCGGGGCGGCGAAATGCCGAACGGCGCAGAGAGAGTCTCCGTTGTAGCCGAGTCCCGAAGTACGCCTAAACCGGTTCCTGCTGCTGCGGCTCCCGAAAAAAAAACAGAAGCACCGTCGTCGTCGGTAAATGCCTTCAGCATCAAATCTTGGCTGAACCGAACGGAGGAAAAACCGGACACGGTAGAAGAAAAGCCCCAAGATCTTCCCGCCGCTCATTTTACAGAGACCGATCTGCACGAGCATTGGAGTGAGTTCTTGGTTGACTTGCGCGAAAAAGATCCCGTCAAGTTTGCGGCCATCAGCACCTGCATTTTGTTGAAAGCAGGCGAGAATCTCATTAACATCAAAATACCGTCACAAGCGGTTAAAGCAGAAATGGAAACGGTGCGCCGCCGCTTTCTGAATCATTTTATGCACCGTGTCAACAATTTCAGCATCACGGTAGAATATGTGCAAGACGAGAATCTGAAAAAGGAAATCCTGACGAAGCGTAAAATATTTGATAAATTTGCTGAGATCAACCCCGCACTCAATGATCTTGAAGATTTGATGCGGTTTGATTTCTCATAAACCTTCCCGATGAAGTTAGAAGAACTGAAGCCGACCTGGATAGAGCAGTATAAGAAACCGATGATTATTGCCGGGCCTTGCAGCGCCGAGAGCGAGACTCAGATGCTGGAAACAGCCAAAGGCATAAAACTCTCGGGTGCAGAAGTTTCCGTATTTCGCGCAGGGATCTGGAAGCCGCGTACCAAACCAAACGGTTTTGAGGGCGTGGGCGAAATCGGGCTGAAATGGCTGCGGAAGGTAAAAGAAGAATACGGCTTCCGAACCGCTACCGAGGTGGCCAATGCGCACCACGTCTTGGCAGCGTTGGAGGCAGATGTGGATATTTTGTGGATCGGTGCACGCTCGACGGCCAATCCGTTCACCGTTCAGGAAATAGCGATGGCGCTGCGCGATACCACCAAAACGGTGCTGGTGAAAAACCCCGTTAATCCCGACTTGGGTTTGTGGGTCGGTGCGTTGGAGCGGCTTGTGGGGCAGAATGTTACACAACTCGGTGTGATCCATCGCGGGTTCTCTTCTTATCAGAAATCGAAATATCGGAACAATCCCAACTGGCAAATCGCCTTGGATTTCATCAGGCAATATCCGCACATTCCCGTGCTCAATGATCCGTCGCACATTTGCGGCAACCGAACGGGCTTGGCCGAAGTTTCTCAGGAGGCGATGAATTGCGGTTTTGCCGGACTGATGATCGAAACGCACTGTTCCCCCGACGATGCTTGGACCGATGCAGAGCAGCAGATAACGCCTGATCGGTTGGCAGAAATGATTGCTCATTTAAAAATAAGGAATCTCGATCTTTGCGGTTATGACGAGGAAATCAACCGCAGACGCACGCAGATCAGCGATCTTGATTTTCAATTGATCGAACTTCTTTCCCAGCGTATGAAGTTGTCGGAGAAAATCGGTTCCTTGAAAAAAGAAAACAACATTGCCGTTTTTCAACCCGATCGTTGGAAAACCATAGCGGAGTACTCGACGATGAAAGCCGAAGAGTCCGGCATGTCCCGAGAATTTATAGAAAAGGTTTTCAGAGCCATTCACGAAGAATCGGTGGAGATTCAGAACCGCTTGATGCATTGATGGAGCGGCACGGACTGGTCATAAAGTCTACGGGAAGCTGGTACCGAGTGATGGACCTGTCATCCAACGAAGTGTTTGAAGCGCGTATCCGCGGCAAATTCAAACTGCTGAAAATGCGTCTTACAAATCCGCTGGCGGTGGGCGATCGCGTGGGTTTTAAACTGGAAAAAGACGATATCGCTTGGATCACCAAGATCGAACCGAGACGAAATTACCTGATTCGGAAATCGGTCAACCTGTCGAAAGAAGCCCACATCATTGCGTCAAACATCGACGTTGCCTGCTTTGTTTTTACACTGAAAATGCCCGAAACCTCTTTGGGTTTCTTGGATCGTTTTTTGGCGTCGTGCGAGGCTTACGATATCTCTGCGCTCATTCTGTTCAACAAAATGGATCTGGCCGACGAGAAAGACCGACAGTATATCTCTGACCTGAAAACAGTGTATGAGAATATCGGTTATAAAAGTCTTGAGGTCTCTGCTACGGCAGGCGTCAACCTTGTCGAATTGCAGAATTTACTGAAAAATAAAACAAGTGTTTTCTTCGGCCATTCGGGCAGCGGGAAATCGACTTTGGTGAATGCGCTTTCTCCGGGAATCAATCTGCGCACGGGCAATATATCGGATGTCCATCTGAAAGGAAAACACACCACGACTTTTGCCGAAATGCATTTTTGGCCGTTCGGCGGCGCGGTAATCGATACTCCGGGCGTAAGAGAATTTGCCATGATAGACGTGAAGCCTGAAGAAATCCAACATTTTTTTCCCGAGATTTTTAGAACGGCCGAGAACTGCCGATACAACAATTGCCTGCACCTGACCGAACCGCGCTGTGCGGTGCGCCCCGCCGTGGAAGAAGGTGATATTTTGCAAACCCGCTACGAGACTTATTTAAAGTTGATGGAAGAAGCGGAGGAGCAGCAATTGTATTAGCCTCTCGTTGCATAATTCACTATAAGCCTGCGTTTAAAGTCGTAAATTTCGTATCTTTGCACTACAAAGATCGACTATGGCAAATCCGCTTTTTTACGCAAAAATCCTGCTCTTTGGCGAATACGGAATTATCGAAGATTCGCAAGGGCTTACTTTGCCATATAGCTTTTATAAAGGTTGTCTTAAGTTCGGTGACTTGCAAAGCGACTTCGAGAAAAAGTCGAACCGATCGTTGAAAGATTACGCGGACTATCTGGAAAATCTGGAATTGCCGGAAGCTTTCCAACTGGATGTTGAGCAACTGAAATTCGATCTCGCGCAGGGTATGTTTTTCGATTCAAACATTCCGCAGGGTTACGGCGTGGGCAGTTCCGGCGCTCTGGTGGCTGCTGTTTTTGAGCGGTATTCCGTCCAAAAATACGATGCCGCTACCATAGGCAAAGACGAGCTGAAGGAACTTAAAAAAGTTTTCGGGCTGCTGGAATCTTATTTCCACGGAACCAGCTCGGGCATCGATCCGTTGATCTGTTACATGAATCTGCCCATCCTCATCGAAAACCGTGAAAACGTTGACCGCGTGGCAGTGCCGGCCGAAGAGAAAGGCAAAGGCGCCATTTTTCTAATCGATTCGGGGACCACAGGTGAGACCGGCCCGATGGTTAATATTTTCTTTGAAAAGCTGAAAAACGAAGGCTTCCGCAGAACGCTGAAGGAGGAATTTATCCGCTACAACAATGCCTGTATTGATGCATTTCTGAAAAAGGAAGTCAACCCGCTTTTCAAAAACTTGAAGAAACTGTCCATGTGGGCGTACGAACATCTGAGACCAATGATCCCCGAAGGCATTTCCAATATTTGGAAAGACGGTCTGGAAAGTAACGCTTACTATCTGAAACTTTGCGGCAGCGGTGGTGGCGGTTATATTTTGGGCTTTACCCAAGATTATGAGAAGACCGAGAAAATGTTGGAAGGTTTCCGCAAAGAGGTGATTTACCGTTTCTAAGGTCTTAGAGAACCTGCGGTATGTCGGCCAAAAAAAATCTGTTCGGCTATAGATTTTCGCAGTTTCTGGCATTGCTGCTGGGGGTGAAGGTGTTCATGTTGATGCTTTTGACCTCGGCGCTCTACGTTTCCGCATTTTTTTTATTCGGCCAAGAGGATAATCTGGATGTCGCCGCGTTTGATCTGCGCGTGCACGCCATAATTCTGATTACGGTGATGAGCATTGCAGCCGGCAGCATCATCAACCAATTTTACGACCGCGACCGTGACCAAATCATCCGGCCTTTCCGCACGAGGATTCAGACTTTCCTTGAGCAGAAATACTATCTCTACGTTTATTTGATTTTGAATGCATTGACGCTGGGCATTGCCGCTTTATTGTCGTGGCATGTGTTCCTGTATCTTCTTGTTTATCAATTTGCTATGTGGTTGTACAGCCATAAGCTCAATCGTTTGGCGCTTGTCAAGAATCTGAGTTTTGTAGGTTTGTCGCTCTATCCGTTCTTCGGGTTATTGGTTTATTACCGACACTTCTCCGTCCGCATATTCTTGATGGCCGTTTTCCTGTTTTTGATTCTGCTGGCGATTGATTTGATCAAAGATACTTTGACCCGCAACGCCGACCGAGTGTTCGGGTACCGCACGTTGGCTAATACTCTCGGCGTCGAAAAAACGCTGTATATAGTTGCCGGTGTTCAGGCATTGATGGCGGTTGTTGCACTGCTGCTTGCGGAACAGAATTGGAATACGCATCCCATGATGGCCGGCTATTTCATCTCGGGCGCTTTCTTGCAGACCGTATGCATGTATTTTCTTTTGTCTTTCCGGCGCACATCCCGCTTTGTGGTGATGAATATTTTGCGCTTGTGGATCTTCGTGGGCATTGTGGCAATGCTTTTGGACGGTCTTACTTAGTACAACAGCAAGGCGTTGACGGCTACTGCGCCGAAATCGCTAACTTTGCAGCAAATACATACGTTATGAGCAGAGAACGGAAAAGCAATTCCGGCAAGCATAAATTCGGAGACAGGCCACAAGCTTCGCGACGCAGTCGTGGCTCCGACACGCCAAGCTTCGGTAGCGGCAAAAACCGGCCGGGCGGGGAGTCTCGCGGACCGAAACGTTTCGACGATCGCAAGGAGCAGAACGACCGAATTCGTCAATTTGTGCAAAAGCGCAAGCTGCAGAAATTGCAAGCGAAGCCGGAGAAAGATACCATTCGTTTAAATAAATACATCGCCAATTCCGGCATTTGCAGCCGCCGCGAGGCCGATCAACTGATTGCACAAGGCTTGGTAGAAGTGAATGGAAAAGTGATCACCGAGCTCGGTTACCAAGTACAAAAAACCGATCGGGTGGTGTTCGACGGCCAAGGAATTACGCCGGAGAAACCCGTTTACGTTCTGCTGAACAAACCAAAAGGCTATATCTCCACAACCAAAGACGAAAAAGCGAGAAAAACGGTAATGGATTTAGTGGCCAACGCTTCACCGTACCGTCTGTATCCTGTCGGGCGATTGGATCGTCAGACCACCGGAGTGATTCTGTTGACCAATGACGGACATATGACCGAGAAATTGACCCATCCGTCTTTCGACATGAAAAAGATCTACCATGTGACTTTGGATCGGAAACTTTCAACGGCAGATTTGCAAACCATTGCAGAAGGAGTCCGTCTAGAGGAAGGAGTGGCAGAAGTAGACGCTATTTCTTTCATCGAAGGCAAACCGCGCAACGAAGTCGGGATAGAGTTGCACATCGGCTGGAACCGTGTTGTCCGCAGGATCTTCAAGAAGATGGGATACGAGGTGGAAGCTTTGGACCGCGTGATGTTTGCGGGACTGACCAAAAAGAACGTGAAAAGAGGCCACTGGAGAATCTTAACCGATCTTGAAGATCC
>RDDY01000067.1 GCA_003852805.1 Chryseobacterium sp. | reverse complement strand
CAATTGAGCTTTTCCAGATTCGTCAGGTCCAAAGAGTTTAATTGGTTATCATCCAAGTGCAAACGCTCCAACAAGGAATTACCGTCGAGGTTTAGTTGCGCCAGATTGTTCTTTACCAAGAATAAGCGCTTCAGCTTCGGTTGTTTCGACACATCTATGGTAGACAATGCGTTCTCGTTGGCGTACAGTGTCTCGATCTGACCGTCCGTCGGTAATTCAATTCCGCTAAGCGAATTCTTGTTCAGTTCCAACGTTTTCAAGTTGGTCAGTGTTCGAATGTCCAGTGTTCCTGCCAATTGGTTTTCGCGCAGGTTAAGCGTTACCAACTTCGTATTTGCCGATACGTCGATGGTGGTCAGCGCCTGTTGCGTCAATGACAGTTCCGTCAGATTGACAAAAGTTTCAACACCTTTTGCGCTGCTTATGGCCGGGTAGTTCTGTAGGTTTCGGATGGACGCTAGCGTGGCCGCTTCGGTTACCGAGATCTCGCCATCTTTGTCGGTATCTACGGTAGGATAAGATTTTAGAATAGCCTTTTTAAAGTTAACATCCTCAAAATTGACCATCTGTGCATTGGCAAACCAGACGCAGTTAAGCGCGATAAATACTAATTTCTTCACTGCCGATTATTTGTTCCAATAAAATCCGTTCGTGCCAATACCCGTATTGATAGTTTTGATCTCCGCACCTGTCGCAGCATTATAGATGCGAGCTTTGCTGCTGGCGGCAAACTGACTGTCGGCAATGAATATCTTACCGTCGATAACGTCAAAACCGTAACCAAAGCCGTAACCGGCATTAGGCACGCTGATGAGCGCTTGTGTGGGCGCAACGGTAGAACCCATATCCATGTTATAAACCTTGTGAGACGACGTGATGAAATAGAATTTGTTTCCGTCAATTCTCAGTTTCTGTGCGCCGGCAATGCCCGATAATGTTGTTGTGGTAAATGCGCCGGTTGCACCGTTGACTTTATGGATGTAGGAATGGGTAGCATCCGAAGACAGTACATACGCATAACCGCCAAACGAAATCATATCTTTAATGATGCCCGTCGTGTCGGGAAAAGTAACTGTATTTTCTAAGTCGTTGCTCCGACCGTTGATGATCGTGACCGTGTGACCTGTGGGAAGTTCATTATAGTTGCTGTCATAGGTGGAACCATCGGTCTGCACCACAATATTGCCGCCGGCTTCCACCACCTTTTCTGCGTAACGCGGGAAGTCGATGCTTTTCACAAAACTGTGATCGGTGCGGTAAATGTTCAACTTCCGAACCTCAAAAAAGTCATTGTTGGTCACATAATAATTGTTCGGCGTGAACGCAATGTATCTGGGGTTGTCCAGTTTTTCAGTAACGGTTTTTACCTTTTTGAAAGTATAACGGTTGACCACTTCGATTTTGTTCGGCACGTTTAAAACCAAGTATGCATGATCGCCACTGAACCCGATGGTCTGCAATATATTGCCCGGTGCCTCGCCGTTATTTTTCTTGTAGATATCGTCTTCTTGCAGCGCAAGATCATTGCTCAAGAAAGCAACTTCCGCTGCCGGACTGTTGACCAAGCCTTCATTGATAATCAAAATGCCGTTCT
Organism: Chryseobacterium sp.; assembly: GCA_003852805.1. Classification (GTDB taxonomy): domain Bacteria; phylum Bacteroidota; class Bacteroidia; order Flavobacteriales; family Weeksellaceae; genus Elizabethkingia. Next base: position 146 of record RDDY01000067.1, on the reverse strand, counting down.
CATACGCGCCTTTTGGAACATCGACCTCGTAGGTCTCGTCAGAACAAGATGTCGTGAACAAGAGCAGAGAAGCTGCACCCATCTGTAAAAATCTACTGAATTTCATAGTATTAAAAATTTATTTGAATATAAAAGTTGTAATGCCG
>RDDY01000362.1 GCA_003852805.1 Chryseobacterium sp. | reverse complement strand
GGACGCGTGACCGACCACCGCATCAACAAATCGATTTACAATTTGGATGCCTTTCATCTTTTCGGCGTTCTCTGCCATAATCAGGGCATCTAACATTTCCTGGATGTCGCCGTTCATAAAGGCATCCAAATTGTAAATCGATTTGTTGATGCGGTGGTCGGTCACGCGTCCTTGCGGATAGTTGTACGTGCGGATCTTTGCCGATCGGTCGCCTGTGGACACCATAGTCTTGCGCTGCGCTGCAATGTCTCCTTGCACCTTTTGCAGTTCTATATCATACAGCTTAGTACGCAGCATTTCCATTGCCAATTCGCGGTTGGCCAACTGCGAACGTGCCTGCTGGCAGACCACCACTATCCCCGTTGGTTTGTGTGTCAGCTGCACCTTGGTTTCCACCTTGTTCACGTTCTGGCCGCCTGCTCCACCCGACCGCGATGTTTGCATTTCTATGTCGGCAGGGTTCAGCTCTACATCAACCTCCTCAGCTTCGGGTAAAACCGCTACGGTGATGGCGGAAGTATGCACTCTGCCCTGAGATTCGGTTTCGGGGACACGCTGGACGCGATGCACGCCCGACTCAAATTTCATGGTACCGTAGACGCCGTCGCCTTCTACGCGCATGATCAATTCCTTGAAACCTTTGGAAGCCTCATTGGAATCAGTAACCTCGTGTCTCCAGCCTTTATCCTTGAAGTACATGGCGTACATGCGGTAGATGTCTTCCACAAAAATAGCGGCTTCGTCACCGCCGGTACCGGCGCGCAATTCCACCATTACGTTTTTGTCGTCGGCGGGATCTTTTGGGATTAACAGATACTTCAGCTCTTCTTCCAAGGCAGGAATGGCATCCAGAGATTCTTGCTTTTCCAATCTCGCCAGTTCCACCATATCTTTGTCTGAGCCGTCAGCAATGATCTCGTCGGCTTCTTCTATGGCATTGAGCGCACTCATATAACGGTCAAACACCACCACAATTTTCCCCAAATCGCTGTATTCCTTGTTCAGTGTAGAATAGCGCTTTTGATCGGTAATTACGTCAGGTTGTATTATAAGATCCGCCACTTCGTTGTAGCGCTGTTTTATCGCCTGAAGCTTTGGTATTAAAGATTTTGACATTCTTATTATTTAGGCTGCAAAGATACGGTTTTTCGATTTTTGACTAAGGCGTCGAGAATGAACAACCGTGACAGGGCATAAAAAAAATCCGCTCTCGACAGAAAGCGGATTCTATATTGAAAAAGTATTGACGTCTTAGTGATGGGCCGGTGCCACGGGCGCCTCGCCTTCGGGTCTTCTGTAGACAACTTCTACACCTTCTTGCTCGTAAAGGCGCTTGTAACGCACTTCTTCCGGATCGAATTTCGGGCCCTTGCCGAAGTATTCTCTCAAACCTTCGGTAAGCCAGATCGGGATGATCCATCCGAAGAACATAAAGATACACCAGAACCCGATCATGAACATTATGAAGAAATAAACCGTCCACAAAAACTGGTAAAAAGGCCAAAGTGTCAATAACATCTTGTCTGTATTTTAAGCAAAAGTAAAGTTTTTTCCGGTTGCAGGCAAAGTTTTGACGCTTGAATTTTGTCATTTGCCCGGCGCATCGGTTTTCTGTAAATTCGTACTGCTTGCGTTGTGCAGGCTCACTCTTGTATAAACCACTTACTATTAAGATTTTACAGATATGAATTTCAGAATCGAACATGACACGATGGGTGAGGTGAAAGTACCCGCCGATAAATTTTGGGGAGCACAAACCGAGCGTTCTCGCAACAATTTTAAAATCGGACCCGAAGGCTCCATGCCACACGAAATTATCGAGGCTTTTGCTTATCTGAAAAAAGCAGCCGCTTACACAAACGCCGAATTGGGCGTTCTGCCAAGTGAGAAGCGCGACATGATTGCAGAAGTCTGCGACGAGATCTTGGCGGAAAAACTGAACGATCAATTTCCGCTCGTGATTTGGCAAACCGGATCGGGCACCCAGTCAAACATGAACGTGAATGAAGTCATCGCCAACAAATCCCATGTAAACAGAGGCGGAAAGTTGGGCGAGAAAACGGAAGTTCACCCGAACGACGATGTGAACAAATCTCAGTCGTCCAACGACACCTATCCTACGGCCATGCATATCGCGGCTTATAAAAAAGTGGTAGAGACCACACTACCTGCGGTAGAGAAACTGCGCAACACGTTGCACGAAAAATCGGGGGCATTTATGGATGTGGTAAAAATCGGTCGTACACACTTGATGGACGCCACGCCGTTGACTTTGGGTCAAGAATTTTCCGGCTATGTTGCACAGTTGGATTATGCTATAAAAGCCATCAAAAACACGCTTGACCATTTGAGAGAGCTCGCGTTGGGCGGAACGGCAGTGGGCACGGGGCTGAACACGCCGAAAGGTTACGATGTGAAGGTAGCAGAATACATAGCCGAATTCACAGGATTGCCGTTTGTGACCGCGCCCAACAAATTTGAGGCATTGGCCGCGCATGACGCTATTGTAGAAACCCATGGTGCATTGAAGCAATTGGCGGTTTCTCTTTACAAGATAGCGCAGGACATCCGTCTACTGGCTTCGGGTCCGCGTTCCGGCATCGGCGAGATCTTCATCCCCGAAAACGAGCCGGGTTCTTCCATCATGCCGGGCAAAGTAAACCCTACCCAGAATGAGGCCCTGACGATGGTCTGTGCACAAGTAATCGGTAACGATGCTGCCATCACTTTCTCGGGTACGCAGGGAAATTATGAACTGAATGTTTTCAAACCGGTAATGGCTTACAATTTCTTGCAATCCGCACAATTGCTGGCCGATGCCTGCGTCTCGTTCAACGATCATTGCGCTGTCGGCATAGAACCGAACAAAGAGCGCATCAAAGAATTGGTGGACAAATCACTGATGCTGGTTACCGCGCTCAACACACACATTGGTTACGAAAACGCAGCTAAGATCGCCAAAACCGCACACAAAAACGGTACAACGCTGAAAGAAGAAGCCGTCAATCTCGGTCTGCTTACTGCCGAACAATTCGACGAATGGGTGAAACCCGAAGATATGGTGGGAAGCTTGAAATAAGTCGCACTTCATAAAAAGCAAAAACCTCATAGGTCTTGGACTTATGAGGTTTTTTATTGTTAAAAACGGCGGTTGTGAGACATAAGCGGAGTAGCTTCACAGTATTCCATTTATGCCTATTGGAATAAATCCGGTTCTATTTTATTGTTATCCGTTTCAAGACGCTTTTTTACATTTTCTTCTATACTCCGGATCCTCTGCGCCGGATCTATTCTGTTGCCTTTCGCGTCTTCATAAACAATGACAGTGGTAACGTTTCCGTTTGTGGAACCGCCCATGTTCTTTCTGACTTCTTTTGCAGGATCGGCGAGATAATCTTTCCATGCCTTTCTGAACTGCGTTTCAGTAACGGGTATAGCCGGTCTGCCAAATGTTATACGCGCGCCGCCGCGCGCAACTTCATTAGGCATTTCTGTAGATGTTTGGATTTTCTTGTTGGCAACCAAAGTCATTATATGCGAACCTGTGGTATCTTCTGACTTTACGATTAATCCCGGCAGGCCGTGAAATTTGTATGGACCATCCGGAAACGGCAGTTCCGTAGTAAACCATGCTACCCACTCTCTACCTCCAAATGATGTGGTGGCCTTTTGTGCCGTGTAATCTCCTATTTTCTGCGTTTCGGGACTAAGCTGCCAATTGATCTTTTTATCATCTGCTATTTTATAAATATCAGAGTTTATTTGTTCGATCAGGAATACCTTATAGTCCGGATATTCTTTCGTGACCTCGTGGTTTACTACTGTACCGCCTGTAAAATTACTTGTTAGCGTCAGCGCCGTTCCGGCCGCCGCACTCTGTAAAACCCTCTCGCGGATTAATGAATCGCGCTGCATTTTCCGGAGGCTTTTATAGCTGGAGCCTTTATCCGTTATGTCCAGCGCCATAAGATTCGTTCGCACGCTATCCTTTTCCTTAACGTTAGGAACAAATTTATACTCGTAGATAAACCGATTTGTTTGCGCGTTGCATAGACTGAAAAAGGAAACAAATAGTACAAGCAGTTTGTGCATAATGTGATTGATATTCCGGCTAATATAAATAAATAAAACTATTTTTCTAAAGCCGATGCACAAAGGCGCAAACATAGTTTGCAACAGTCGTCACAATCCTTATTTCATCAATTCCTTCGCCTGTTCAATTGCAGCGTCGGTAACGCGCGAGCCGGAGAGTAACTGCGCTATTTCTTGCAGTTTTTCATCGGCGGTGAGCGGTACAATGGTGGAGCGCGTTCTGCCTTCGACTTCGGATTTCATCACCTTGTAATTGTCGTCTCCTTTCGCAGCAACCTGCGCCAGGTGGGTGATGACAATCAGCTGTAAGTCTCGGGACATATCGCGCATCACTTTGCCCATCTCTTCGGCAATGCGTCCTGAAACACCGGTATCGATCTCATCCAGAATCAGCGTTGGCAGTTCTGCGTTCTCGGCCATAATCTTTTTGATGGCCAGCATTACGCGGGAGCGCTCGCCGCCTGAAATTGCCGTTTGTATCGGTTTGAGCGGAAAGCCTGCATTGGCCTGAAACAGCAGTCGGATGTTTTCTCTGCCCAAACTGTTGAAGTCTGTGGCCGCCTGCAATTCTACCTCCACCTTTGCCTTTTCCAGGCCCAACTGTTTTAGCAGCGCTTCTGTTTTGTCCACAAATACAAGAACCGCTTTGGCGCGGGCGGCAGCCAGCTTCTTGGCGAGGTCGGTAAGTTTTTTCTCGACAGAGACGATCTGTTGCTCCGTTGCCGCAAGCGCATCTTCCAGCTCTGCCAATGAACCTTGCTCGCCCGCAAGCTGATCGCGGATCGACTTCAATTCTTCTACCTCTGCGGCGTTGTGCTTTAGCAGCAGTGCATTGATCCGGTTGATATTGGTTAGCAGTTCTTCATACAACAACGGATCCGACTGTAAGTTTTCCGCTTCCGCTTCTACTTCGTCTGCCACGTCTTTCAGTTCGACGTAGGTTTCATCCAAACGGCGGTGCAGATCAGCAAAGGATTGCGACAGATCTGCCACTTTCTGCATCCGTACGCGGCTGTCGTTCAACAGTGATAGAATCCCTATTTCCTCTTGGCCTAACTTTCCGAGCACCGAGGACAAATTCTCTGCAATGACGCCGGCGTTTTCTTGAACAGCCAACTGCGACTGCATCTCGGCAAAATCCAGTTCATCGAGATTTGCGTCGGTCAGTTCTGTCAGAAGAAAGTTTTTATAATCTGCTTCTTTGTTGCCCTCTGCCAGTAGCACACGAATCTTTGCGAGCTCTTGCTTCAGCTGTCGGTAACGATTGAACTCGGTTTGGTACTCGGTCAACAATGACCTGTTGCCGGCCAAGCCGTCGATGATGCGGAACTGATATTCCTCGGTAAAAAGATCGGAAGACTCAAACTGAGAATGAATGTCGATCAACTGCACGGACAGTCGTTTCAAAACATCGAGCATGACAGGAACATCGTTTACAAAAGCACGCGATTTCCCGCTCGGCAAGATTTCACGGCGGATAATGGTTGCCGCATCAAAGTCCAAATCATTCTCGTCAAAGAATTTTCTGTATTGGTCGTCCAAGCGAAACTCAACCTCTACAACGCTCTTTGCCTCGGCGCTGTTCACGGCGCGCAGATCGGCACGCTCGCCCAAGATCAACCGCAACGCACCCAGAATAATGGATTTGCCTGCGCCTGTCTCGCCGGTAATGACTTGCAGTCCGCTGTGAAGATCGATATTCAAGCTATCGATCAGTGCAAAATTCTTTATGTAAATCTTTGAAAGCATTCTTCTTCGTGTACAGTGTAGCTTGTACTATTTACTTTGTACTTACTAGTTCTAAATACTAAATTCTAACATCTGACTTCTAACACCTGACTTTTAAATCATTTCCACTTGTTCCAGTACGTCTCGGAATCTTTTGGCGAGAAAGTGTTCATCAAAGCGCGAAGTTCCGTCAGATTGATGGCGCCGTTATTCCCGTTGTTGAATATCTGAAAGATCTCGTTCTTCTTCGCTTCGATAAACAGATTGAACGGATAATTCATCTGAAACGAGTTCTCGTACGTCCGCAGTGAAAGCAATTGTTCAGCAATCATCCGTTTGGCGCTCTGTTCCTGCTTGGCCAAATTATCCAAGCCCAAACGGTGGTAGCCGTAATTAACGCTTCGCAATACATTACTTTCCTCGTTCAGTAAACGAGTAATCAAAGAGCCACGCGTACGCGGACCCTCGACCGATGACCAACCGACGAAGTTTTGTCCCTGAGCGTTCTGACTGATGCGCATGGCCTTCTCGAAATACGGCTGACCCGAACGGCTTTGGAACGAGTCTGCGTCATAACCCAAAATAAGGTAGATGTAAAAGCTGACGACATCTATCAGATTCTTGCCCGAGAACTGCCGCTCGTTGAAAATCAAGTTTTCGTTCTCGGTATAATCAAAACCAAAATTGGTATCGTTGATGTTAAGCATCGGCGAGTCATACTGCGTACCGAAAACCGGGCGCGTACTCTGAACAATAATGCTGCCACGGAAGCTGTTTTGCGACGGCCGCTCGGAAACAACAATGGATATATTGCATTTTATCTTCTCAAAGTTCTGCAACCTCTTCCCCGTCCAGCTTGTATTGTTGATGAAATCTCGAAGTGACTTCTCCAACGTACGGAACACTTGGGTGTTGGTTCCGCCGATCTGTGACGAGTTTACCTGCACGGTCGCCATCAGTTCCTGCGCTTGCAGAGCCATGCCCAATATCAGAAAGAGCGAGAACAAAAGCTTTTTCATCTGTGCAGTTTTTCTTCTATAAAATCCAAAAGGTCGGCCGCCACGGCTTTTTTGCTTTTCAGATCGAATTCTCGCAGTTCGTCTTTTGAGATGATGCGAATGCGATTGGTGCTTGTACCAAAACCTGCGCCGTCGTCTTTTAATGAATTCAGGACGATGGCGTCCAGGTTTTTACGGGAAAGTTTGCCTTTGGCATTTTCAATTTCGTTTTCTGTTTCCAGAGCGAAGCCTACCAAGAATTGATCTTTCTTGCGCTCGCCCATCTCGCCGAGTATGTCAGGATTCTTTACCATCTCTATCGCTAGTTCGTCGTCCTTTTTCTTGATTTTCTCGACGGCAATATTTTTCGGAGCGTAGTCTGCAACGGCGGCACTCATCACCACCAAGTCGACGGTGTCGAAATGCCGAAAAACCTCATCGTGCATTTCCCGTGCAGAAGTGACGCGGTGCAATTCTACCATCGGATGATGCAACCGCTCCGCCGACGGTCCGGAAATCAAAACAACATGCGCACCTCTTTTGGCTGCTTCCTCGGCTATGGCAAAGCCCATTTTCCCCGACGAATGGTTTCCTACAAAACGAACAGGGTCGATGGCCTCGTATGTCGGTCCCGCAGTCACCAGCACTTTCTTGCCTTTCAGCACCGAAGGATTTTGCCTCATAAACTGTTCTTCAATTTTTGCGACGATGGTCTCGGGTTCGGCCATTCGACCTTGTCCTGTCAGACCGCTTGCCAGCTCACCGTGCTCGGCAGGAATAATGGCATTGCCGTACGATGCCAGCGTTTCCAAATTGCGGCGGGTAGACGGATGGGCGTACATATCCAGATCCATCGCCGGTGCTACCATAACGGTGCAACGTGCAGACAGATAGGTTGCCAGCAAAAGGTTGTCACACAATCCGCCGGCCATCTTCGCCAGGGTATTTGCCGTACACGGCGCAATGACGAAAAGGTCTGCCCACAGACCAAACTCTACATGGTTGGTCCAATTGCCCTTGGCGTCATAAAACTCCGACTCTACGGCATTGCCCGACAGCGTAGACAATGTCAGAGGTGTCACAAAATCCGAAGCGCAGGGTGTAAGAATTACTTTCACCTCTGCGCCACGTTTCTTTAAATCTCTGACCAGCCCGTTGACTTTGTAGGCAGCGATCCCACCGGTAATGCCCAGCAGTATCTTTTTAGACTGCAGGCTGCTCATATTTATGCGTTCTCCTCTGTTCTGCGGAAATAGATTTCATCATCCAACCATTCTTTGATGGCAATGGAAGTAGGTTTGGGCAATCTCTCGTAGTTCTTTGAAATCTCGATTTGCTCGCGGTTTTCAAAAACCTCTTCCAGTGTGGAATTGTGAACGGCAAACTCGTCAAGCTTGCCATGCAGCTCGGTGCGGATCTCCGCGTTGATCTGCTCTGCCCTTTTCCCCATAATCACAATGGCCTCGTAAATACTCCCCACCTTGCTTTCGATCTTTTCACGATCGTAGGTAATGGTGGTTACTTCGGCGTTATTATCTCTAAAGCTCATATTCGTAAGTATTATTTGTTCTTTTTATTTGTGGGAAGCGTGATGGTTGCCGCCGGAGCCGGCGTGGCGATGGCAGCAGAGTCACGCATTGCCTGCACACCTTTGCGCTCGTCATCCAATTGCCTCTTCGCGGCGTTGCGCTCGGCTTTGGCCTTCATCTCAGCTTCGTGCGCTTCTGCCTCTTTCTGCAACTGCGCGAACTTCACCTTTTCGGCTTCCAACTCAGCACGCATTTTGGCAGCACTTTTGGCTTGCTCACTGCCGGGCAATTCTTTTTCAACTTGGCGACTGAAAGCAATGGCACTCAAGATACGGTCGGCCTTCAGATCGAAAACAGAGTTCATGGCCAACTGATATTTAGACTGCATCATGTAGTCGTAAATGCGCGGACGGTATTTGGTCGCAGGATAGTCATCCAGCATGTTTTCAAAAGTAACGTCAGCCGCTTTGTATTCTGTCATTTTGAAATACTGACGCGCGTTTTCAAACGCTTTCAACTCAAGTTTATCGTTGAGTTCGTTTATCAGTTCGTCGATATTTTTCGCCCGATCGGAATTCGGATAATTGTTCAGAAAATCCTGCAACTCATTGATGGCGGTTACCGTGCTGGTTTGGTCCAAATTATAATCGCGCGAGTCTTGGTAATAGCACAGAGCCGACATATAAGCTGCCTCTTCACGACGCGGATCTGCCGGATAAGTTACCGCAAAATTCTTGAACTGATGCCCCGCCAACCGGTAGCTCTTATCGTAATAATTGGCGTAAGCCGAACGGAAAAGCACTTCGGGCGCATCGTCTGTACCCGCCACCAGATTGGGCAGTCGTTCATAGAGAGCCAATGCTTCTTTCCATTTCTTTTTCTCGTAATATTTATTGGCGGTGCTCAGGATAAGATTCTTATCGGCACTTTTCATTGCAGCATCGTATTCTTTGTTACAAGAAGCGACGCCCAAAACAATGATCAACAGGAAAAGGATTTTTCTCATAAGTTTTTGGCTTGTCAAAAGGCATCAAAACAGCCTTCGCGCCTTCAATCTGCAAAAATAACCTTTTTTTGGTAAAGAGATTTATTTTAAGACAGTTTAACGTTAAGCCTGCAAGCTGCAACCCGGCCCCGATATTTTTACGGATAAACCGTGGAAAAGCCGCTGATGCGGAGTCATCTGTTGATGGTAAGAATGGTTACCTGCGCAGCAACCCGAACATGGTCGTTGTCAGATGTTCTCTGATTCTTTCCTCGGCGGCGGCAAAGTAATCGGCGTCTTCATCGATGTATTTCTCATAGAAGTTGCGGTTGCGGATCACAAAGATAATGGTACCGATCATAGTGGCCAGCAAATCTTCGGCTGCCGGCTTGCAATTGAAATCGCCGGAAGCATTTCCCGCATCCACAATCCGCACAATGATTGCCGCAAACTCTTTGTAAAACTCTTGCAAAGTATCTTTTACCTCTGCGGTGGACTGCCACTCTTGCGTCACAAAACCGTGAAAGTAACTGAACTTAAGAATATGGTTGACGATGAAAGCAACCAAGATCTTCATCTGCTCGGTCGGTGTTTTGCCGTCCAGTTCATCGGTAAATGCAGAGAAGTTTTCCAGCGTACGCTCTACTCTGAACCGATAGAGCGAGGCCATCATTTTCTCCTTGGAACCGAAGTAATACGAGATCATGGCAACGTTGACGCCTGCCGCAGAACATATCTCGCGCACAGAGGTGCCGTGGAAACCCTTATCGGCAATCAGCTCTTCTGCAACGGTCAGTATATGTGCCTGTTTATCGGTAAATCCTGTTTTCATGCTCTGTGGTTTCTATAACAAATATAAAGTTAAATATACAACTAAATATATGTTTAAAACACTACCGTCGCGGTATTTCATTATTTTTGAACCGATGTTTTTTGACTTTCATCACCACCATCACGACGGTAGGGCCGGCATCTACAACTACGATTGCAAAGGAGCGGTGCCTCAAAATCCGTTCTCGGCGGGCATTCATCCCGCTGATGCCGAGCGGACCGAATTGTGGAAGCAACTGACAACCGCCGCGTCGGATCCCTCATGCGTAGCCATTGGTGAATGCGGACTGGACAATCTTGTCTCGCCACCGCTTACCGTTCAAGAACAATTGTTTCGGCAACAGATCAGGCTGGCAGAAGATCTTCAAAAACCGTTGATCGTGCATTGCGTCAGGCAGCATGAGCGGACGGCGCATTTGTGCAGAGATCTGTCGGTGTCGGTAATCTTCCACGGCTTCAACCGAAAACAAACGATCGCCGAGCAATTAACGGCACGAGGTTTCTATTTGTCTTTTGGCGCTTCGCTGCTTAAAAATTTATCTTTGCAGAACAGCTTTTTGCATTGCCCGACGGATCTTATCCTGCTGGAAACCGACGACAGTCCGATACCAATCGAGACTCTTTATCGCCAAGCCGCCGCGCTGCTGAACACTTCCGTAGAAACAGTGCAAGAAATTATTGCCGCAAACCTGAATAAAATACTGAAATGACCGAACCTTGGCTGGAACGCACAGAACTGCTGATTAAAGAGAAAGGCTTGGAGAAGCTTGCCAATGCTCATGTGCTGATTGTAGGCATGGGCGGCGTGGGGTCTTTTGCGGCCGAATTCATCGTTCGTGCAGGCGTGGGAAACGTGACCATTGCCGACG
>RDDY01000097.1 GCA_003852805.1 Chryseobacterium sp. | reverse complement strand
TACGAAGTAACTATTTTTGGTTACAAGTGTTTAAAAATACTCTCTACTCCTGTTTCATTTTTAGCGGCCATATCGTGGCAATAGCGGTTAAGAACTGTTAAAAACAGCAAGGCTTTAATAAAACATAATAACTTTGAAGAAAACGCTTAGCTTTTGACAACAAAACTATTCGCTGCATTTTTCATTCTAAGCTCGGTAGCTGTTTTCGCACAGCAGTTGGTTGGCCGTGTGGTGCGTGACGACGGTTTGGCTGCGGGCGGTGTACAACTGATAAATCTGCGCACCGGATTTTCGGTATACAGCAATGCATATGGCGACTTCAGCATTGCGGCAAGGCCCGGCGACGAACTGCGCTCCGTCTCGCGACTCTATGAACGATATTCAAAAATCCTTACCGCTTCTGATTTCAGTTCCGGCTTCACGGTTATGCTGACACCGGCCGTAACCGAAATAGACGAAGTTGTCATTAAATTCAGGCCGACGGGCGATCTGAAACAAGATATCAAACAACTGCCTTCAAATGCGCGCACCTTGGCGTTGAACAACGAAGTCGGAAGCCAGATGCGCTTGGGTAAAGAGTATGAGTACCTTCCGAAATTAGAGGTTCCGTCAATGTTCAGCGGGCCTGATCTCTCTGTGGGGCAAGTGAACATTTTCGGGTTGATTAAAGCAGGATATCAGCTGCTAAATCCAACAACAAGCGCAGAGGAGCGCTTTGCACCGAACGAATATCAAACGGAGGAGTTTCTTGCACGCTTAAAAAACGATCTGGATGATGATTATTTTAAAAGCATAGGACTTTCTCCCGGCGAACGAGACGAGTTTGTAGAATACGCCACGATGCGTTTAAGGTTGGTTAGCAAGTATTACAAGAATTACAGTTTGCCGAAGATCATCATCGAGCTTGAAGGAATTGTAGAGGCGTATAAAAAACGAAGTTGATTTTCCCTAACTTTAACCTATGAGAAATTACATTACCGCCGCCATTATTGCCGTGGGCGCCATTATTGCCGCCGCCATTTTCGGCAATGCCATAAAGAACAGGAACAGTGCCGAGAATACCATCAGCGTTACAGGCCTGGGAACAAAAACTTTCGAGTCCGACCTTATCAGTTGGAACGGCTCTTTTTCACGCAATAATTATGATCTGAAAGAGGCTTATGACCTTTTGGCCGCCGATCGCAGGATCATTTCGGAATATCTGAAGGCACGCGGCATTAAGGCAGAAGAAACGGTTTTCTCTGCTGTTGAAATGAATAAGCAGTTCCGCTCTTTCACCGATCAAAACGGAAATTATCAGCAGGGGGAATTTGCGGGTTATAATCTGACTCAGTCGGTTTCGGTTCAGTCGAAAGATGTGGCGCGTGTGGAGAATACCAGCCGCACGGTTACTGAGATCATCAACCGCGGCGTGGAGTTTACCTCGTCTCCGCCGTTGTATTTTTATACCAAGCTGGCCGACATTAAACACCAAATGATTGCCGATGCCACCCAAGATGCCAAAAAGCGTGCGGAGGAAATAGCCAAGAATTCGGGTGCCAGACTCGGCGACCTCAAAAAAGCAACAATGGGCGTTGTTCAGATCACCGCGCCCAACTCGGCAGAAGAATATTCCTGGGGCGGCGCTTTCAACACTTCGTCAAAGGAGAAAGAAGCCAGTATTACGATCAAGCTGGAATACTTGGCCCGATGACGGAAAAGGTAGCATTCCCTGAACTTTACACGGCACGATTGAAACTTGGCAAATTGGAGGCGAAGGATATTCT
>RDDY01000293.1 GCA_003852805.1 Chryseobacterium sp. | reverse complement strand
ATGATGCTTGAGAAAAACAAGGAGGAAGAGATTGATACGAAAAATCACCCTGTGGTGCGCTTTGCCCGAAAGCATTTCCGCGTTTATGACAAATTTGTGCGCGATAAATTCTTTGTCAATTTCAAGGGTGTAACCATGATTACCCCGCTCTTTCTGGTTCTGATTATTATAGAATTTACCGATCTGATTTTCGCCGTAGATTCTATCCCCGCAATCTTCTCGGTAACCAAGGACCCTTACATTGTCTTCTTTTCCAATATTTTTGCAATCATCGGTCTACGCTCTATGTTCTTTTTGTTGGCAGGCGTTATCCATAAATTCCGTTTCCTTAAAACCGGCATTGCCATTCTGCTGGCGTTTATCGGTATGAAGCTTTTACTGCATTCGGTGTTGGACGATATAGGCTTCACCACCTCGCACTCGCTGATCGCCATTGTGGTGATTTTGGGTGGAAGTGTGCTGGCTTCCCTCCTATTCCCCGAGCCGAAAAAAGCAGTTTAGAGTGCTCTGCGACGGTGTTTTAACGGCAAATTATTTATTGGTTTATGCGGTTCGGGCAACTGTATATAATAGCATGAATAACAGCGACGGAAGCATCATCCACTTCTGCTGTATAATTTTACACGTCTATTCTTCTTTACGTTTACCGACTCTGTTGGCAACAATAGAGCACGACAATCGGTGAGCGACTTATATTTTAACGGTTCTGTTGGGGATTTCATGTTGGTTATTTGCTGTAGAAAGGTCACGACATTTCAGCCATTAGGAGATATTCCACGGATGAGGCTTGCTGAAATCTATAAAGCGAAAAAAGCCTGTGGATAACTGTAGAGTTGTCTCGGAATTACATAATAACAAGTGGATAAAAATATAATGGCTTGTAAATCAGGTATTTTACGTTGTTTACAATATTAAAACTTAATTTGGGTTTCTAATTTACAATTGTAATAACTAATGTAAATTATTTGTTTTACATTTGTAATCATGGATATTGCAGAGCGTATCAATACAATCATTCGGCACTACGGCTATACGGCATCTGAATTTGCAGATACCATAGAGGTGCCGCGTTCCAGCATTTCGCATATCACATCGGGAAGAAATAAACCCTCACTCGACTTCGTCATCAAGGTAAAAAATCGTTTTCCTGAAATCCGGTGGGACTGGCTGATCGACGGCCTGGGCGACATGACCAATAAAATTCCGTCGGCACATAACACTGTCGAGAGTGATTTAATTAAGGAAGAAAAAGTAAGCGCCGAGCCTGATCTTGCAACCGGAGAATCTTCTGGTGCTTCTACTCCGCCCTTTCCGGAAAATGAGAGAACCGCACAAAATGAAGAGTTACGAGAATCGATTATTCCCGACCGAGACCAAACCGATATTCAAGCAAACGATTCTCAGCAATTAGGAAGTAGCTACAATTTTCCGCCGTCAATCGACGAAAAATTGCAGCAACGCCAAGTAAAACGAATCGTCTTCTTTTATACCGATGGAAAATTTGAATCTTTTGAACCCTAAGCGCTTGCTATTTGCATAAATGTTCTTATTTTTGCAGCCGATTGGTCAACCTCTGACGAGAGCCGTGCACGTTGGCTGATGACAACATTTTTTTAATTCACAATGGATTTAATTAAGTACGTACAAGACAAGTACATTGACAAAAAAGAGTTTCCTTCTTTCAAAGCAGGTGATACCATCACCGTTTACTATGAGATTAAGGAAGGTAACAAAACACGTACACAGTTCTTCCGCGGAGTTGTTATCCAGCTTAGAGGAACAGGCGCCACCAAGACTTTTACCATCCGTAAAATGAGCGGCGACGTAGGCGTAGAGAGAGTTTTCCCTATCAACATGCCGGCGCTTCAGAAGATTGAAGTGAACAAACAAGGTAAAGTAAGAAGAGCAAGAATCTACTACTTCCGTAACCTCAGAGGTAAGAAAGCAAGAATCAAAGACAGATCTTTCAGCGGTAAATAATCCGCAGAAATTGCATAATAAAGGGCTGCATCAAAACGATGCAGCCCTTTTCTTTTAATAGGTCTTCGTCATATCTGCGGGTACGACCAAGTTGTACTCGGTAGCAACAAAGTCTTTCTCGGGGAAAGGCAAATCAATATTATCCGCTTCTTCTACCGATAGAACGGCCACCCGAAGATTCGATCGTTTTTGTTTCAGATACCAATAAATTCCGCCGTACTCTTTGCTGTGGTAATTGCCGTTGTAATGGATGAACAGTGTGCCCGGTACCAAATTTTGCAAGATGGACTCGGCCATGGTTGCATCCTTGATGGCTTGTGCAGCCACAAAGTTGATTGCGGTTGAACCGGCGTGGTCGCCCATCATGGTGAGCATTTCCGTATAACCCGGCGTTTTCATGTCGATTTTTATCGGCAGTGGCGCCATATTTCTTTTCTCGATTGCACGCAATGTGTCGAGCGAAGTAATTCCTTGTTTTGCTGTGAGCGAGGCGTACTTTCGCGGGACGTTGGTTGCAATGAATTTCAGTCTATGTTCTTTGGCGAAATCCAATAATGGTTTATAATCGGTTTTAAAATTCGTCCACAACCGAACGGAGTCGCTCAGCCGGACAGCGCTTATTTTGCCCTCTAAATAGGCATTCAGACCGTCTTGATTGTCTCGCTCAAACATCTCGGCGCCCAAGATCACGCGGCCGTTCTTAAGCCTGTATAAAGCTTTGGTAAGGCGCAACTGCAACCAATGGTTTATGGAATTATTGTGCAACTCTCCGACGAGAACCACATCATAATTTGCGAGATTTTTAACCATTGCGTCGGGTGCTACTTTCCTCCCTTTTTTGTTATATATTGTAAAAGCTTGGAATTCCTGCGCGTTACTTGCCGAGACAGACAATACTAAAAACAACAATAAAAAATTTCTCATAACCGGTCGATTTCGGACAAAGGTCGCGAAATGATCCCAACCTGACGCCAACAAAAAACCGCGGCAGTTAAAACTGCCGCGGCCATTTATTTAGAAAACTGAAGGATTATTTACCCTGCTCCATTTTTCTTTTCAGTTCAGCAAGGCTGTCCAGGTCGCCCAGTGTAGCTTTTTGCTCCGGCTGGTTGCTTGGCGTTACGTTGCGGTTGTCACCACCACGGCCGCCTCTTCTGTACTCTTCCTCCTTGAAAGTACCGGTGTGAGATACCACTACTCTCTTGAACTCTTTGTTGAATTCGATCACTTTGAATTCAGCTTCCTCGCCTTTTTTGATTTTTGAACCATCTTGCTTCTCGAGAAGTCTTGCAGGTGCGAATGCTTCAACTTCAGCGTCCTCAAACTGTACGTTTGCGCCTTTGTCGAATACATCTACAGCTTTACCGGTATGAACCGTGCCTTCTGCATATTTGGTTTCAAATTTATCCCACGGGTTTTCCTGAAGCTGCTTGTGACCCAGAGAGATTCTTCTGTTGTCAGCGTCAACTTCCAGTACTACAACCTCCAGCTTATCGCCTACGTTGCAGAACTCAGATGGGTGCTTGATTTTCTTGGTCCAGGACAGGTCAGAGATGTAGATCAGACCGTCGATACCTTCTTCCAGTTCTACAAATACACCGAAGTTGGTGAAGTTGCGAACAGTACCGGTGTGCGTAGAACCTACAGGATATTTCTCCTTAATGTTAGCCCAAGGGTCCTGAGTCAGTTGCTTCATACCCAGAGAAATCTTACGATCTTCGCGGTCGATGCTCAGTACCTCAGCTTCAATCTCGTCGCCAACTTTCACAAAGTCGCCGGCAGATCTCAGGTGGGTGGACCATGACATTTCAGAAACGTGTACCAGACCTTCTACACCCGGAGCGATTTCTACAAACGCACCGTAGTCAGCCAATACAACTACTTTACCTTTTACTTTGTCACCAACTTTCAGGTTCGCGTCCAGAGCATCCCACGGATGTGGCTCCAGTTGCTTCATGCCCAGTTGGATTCTTGTTTTGTCTTCGTCGAAGTCCAGGATAACAACTTTCACAGTCTGTCCGTCTTCCAGAACTTCAGATGGGTGGTTCACTCTAGACCAGGAAAGGTCGGTGATGTGCACCAGTCCGTCTACGCCGCCCAGGTCAACGAATACACCGTAAGAAGTGATGTTCTTAACGGTACCTTCCAGTACCTGACCTTTTTCAAGCTGAGCGATGATTTCTCTTTTCTGTCCTTCAATATCCGCCTCGATAAGCGCTTTGTGAGAAACCACAACGTTTTTGAACTCGTTGTTGATCTTCACTACTTTGAATTCCATTGTCTTACCGACGTACTGATCGTAATCTTTGATCGGCTTCACGTCGATTTGTGAACCTGGCAGGAACGCTTCGATACCGTGGATATCTACGATCATACCACCTTTGGTTCTGGATTTAACGTAACCGTTAACGATTTCGCCTGTTTCGTGAAGCTCGTTCACTTTATCCCAAGCGCGCAGCGTTCTTGCTTTTCTGTGTGAAAGCTGAAGCTGACCGGTTTTGTCCTCTCTTTTGTCAACCATCACTTCTACCTCATCACCTACAGCCAGGCTTGGGTTGTAACGGAATTCGTTAAGAGAGATTACCCCTTCAGATTTGAAGTTGATGTCGACGATTGCTTCTTTGTCGGTCAGTCTTACCACTCTACCGGTGATGACATCTGCGTCATCCAGATCGTTCAAAGATCCTTTGTAAATCTCTTCCAGTTCCTGCTTTTCGGTTCTGTCCTCTGCATTCAGACCGCTTTCAAACGACTCCCAGTCAAACTGTTCCGGAGCTACGTTCTGGTTCTGAAGCATCTCGTCTTTGGTTATTGTCTCTTCTGACATAAAAATAAATTTGTATCCCACTGAATCATCCGCTGCCTTGCTGTTGCGATCCGGTATTCTGTGGAAGAAGGTTAAATCTTAAATATTCTGCTCGCAAGGCTTTACGCAAAAAAGCGGGGCAAAGATACGAAATATTTATAGCAAAAATCAGAATTTTAATTGCTGAATATTAGACTTTTACACAACGAAGCGTTGCAGAAACCGCAGCTTTGATGTAGATTTGTAAAAACGGCACGTTAAAAATGTACATTGACTTACCCGAAAAGCTTTATTATTCTATCGGCGAAGTGGCGAAAGCTTTTGGTGTGAACACTTCTTTGATTCGCTATTGGGAATCTGAGTTCCCGATCATAAAGCCCAAGAAGAATAAAAAAGGCAACCGTTATTTCACACCCGATGACATCAAGAATCTGCGGATCATTTATCATTTGGTGAAAGAAAAAGGCTACACGCTGGATGGCGCCCGCATAGCCCTGGCCACCAACGAGAAAGTCGACAGTACGGTGGCGATCATCGATCGCTTGGAGTTTGTAAAAGCTGAACTTTTAAAAATGAAAGACTTCTTGAACGAAAACTGATGCCATGATACCGCGGCTGCCATACCGTATGCACAAAAAAACCTTTGTTGGCTTGGCTGTGCTTGGAGCTTTCGTCTTGGCGGCTCAATTTGTCGGTCTAAGACAACAGATTCTATCAAAAGATCTATTGCCTTCTGCGGTCGAATTCAGTGATTTTCCCGGCAGCGCTTCTCCTCTCCTAACCGAGTTCGACCCGAATGCGTTGGACGAAAACCAGTGGGAAAAACTAGGCTTCTCCGCCAAACAGGCGCGCACCATCATCAACTATAAAAACAAAGTCTGCCGAGGTAATTTTGTATCGAAAGAACAGTTGGCGCGGTGCTTCGCCATTTCAGAAGCGAAGTTCGCCGAGCTTTCGCCCTATATTTTATTGCCCGAAACTGCGGATGAGAACTTCTCCAAAACAGCCCGTTTCGCTTCCTTCGAGGCAAAGAAATTAAATATCCCCGGAAAGTTTAACCCCGACAATTTATCTGCAACGGATTGGGAAAGAATGGGTTTCTCTCCGAAACAAGCGGCAGCAATTTTAAAATATAAGAATTTTCTGGGCGGCAGTTTCCGCAGCAAAGAAAAGTTCAGCGAATGCTTCATTATTTCCGATGCCCATTACGCACAGCTGGCTCCGTTTTTATTGCTCCCACAGAGCGTTCCCGACGATGATTACCGTAAATATCCGGAGCGGACTACCGCAACAAGGATAACTCACACTTACTTCGACCCGAACGATTTGGATGCCGCAGGCTGGCAACGTTTGGGCTTCTCTGAAAAGCAAGCAGCCGTTATCCTCAACTATAAAAACAGACAACTGAAAGGCAATTTTAAAACCGCCGAGGATTTGCAAAAATGCTTTGTGGTCTCGGCACAGAAGTTTGAGGAGCTAAAGCCTTACATTCGCATCGCCGAGTCAAAAAACGACGCGCCGCTACGCGAACAAACGGCAATTTCGGTTAATAGGAATGACGTTGAAGAAAGAACGGATTTCAGCAAGGTTGACCTGAACCAGATTTCTTTTGCACAGTTGCGCGAGTTCGGATTTTCTGAAAAACAGGCGGCGGGCTTTGTCAGCTTTCGGAAAAAGCTCGGCGGATTTTCTTCCAAAGATCAGCTCTATCATGTGTACTTTGCTGATGCCGATCTGATTCGGAAATTAAGCAATGCTGCCTATCTCAAACCCGTGCCGTTGCAACAAATCGACATCATGACGGCAGACGAGCAAACGCTGAAAGCGAATCCGTATTTCCGATACTACGCAGACAAAATCATCTATTTCAGAATGTCAATATCGGATCCTGACAAACTGCTCAAGAAAGTAGGCGCAAAACCCGATGATATCGCGAAAATGAAAATCTACATGAAATAGTTATTTCTTTATGAACTTGAAAGTCTGCCCTTCAATTTTCAGGAAATAAACACCGGATTTCAACATCGAAACATCTGCCGTGTTTTTACCGTTTTGCCTTGTAAATTTTACTCGATAAGTTCTCCCCACAACATCTACGACCTCCGCGCTCTCCGCGCGCGCACCTTCCAAATAAAGCACATTTCCGATGACCGGATTCGGATATAATCTAATTGTCGGTTTATTGCGTGCTTCCGTTACAGCCAACAGCTGACCCAATCCGTCGCAGTAATTCGTGGCGTGCGTTGTCCATTGTGTAAGATCAAAAATAACAGACGGCTGTGTCACGGTTGCATTTCGGTAAAGGGATTTGTCCACAGCAAAATCATCGGATTGAGACGCGACGCCGATTTGGTCGACGATCTGTCCTTTATAGCGCAAACTTACCGCCTCCACTCCCGTAAAAGTAAGAGGCGTGGCTGCCGTAACGAATCGTGCATCGGCTGGGTTCATACATGACAATTCCGACTTCGGATTCATCAGAACCATAACGGAGCCGTTTGGCAATGTGCCTTCCATTTCAAAACCGTTTCCTTGATAATAACTGCCCGTCTGGTTATTGCGCAGTTGCATGGTCAGCGAATAATCTCTGAGATCCACGTCATAGCCTGTATTGTTGTAAATCTCAATGGCTTTGTTGTTGCCCGTGCCTTCTATAAATTTGGTCACCAGCAGATCGGTCGAGAAATTGTCGGCGGCTTCGGTGGTGAACGTGCCTGCAACCGAGCGAGGCGACTCTTGGTAAAGACTGTTGTAACCGGAAACTTCAACCGTATATGTTGTGGATGGCGACAAATGCGAAAGGTTGAACTTTCTTTCCTTAGTCGTTCCTACAAGTTCACCATTCAGATAAACCCGAAAGCCGAGCGCTTCTGCATAGAGCGGAATTTGCCATTCCACCACGGCAAAACGTGCACCCGCTTTTGTTATCTGCGGCGGTGATGGCGTAGCTGCCGGCTCGGCGCTTTGGTTAGAGTTCCAAATGCCGGTTGCCCATTCGGGGTGATCCACAAACGGATTGCGGTTGCCTTGGATTTGATAAACATAATTATTCCGGTCAATTTCACGCTGCGACACCGGATCGAGATTATGCCAATCCAGCAACAATGCAATGTACCAATCTTCCCACGCTTTTTCTTCTTCGCCACTTAACGGATTGCGCTCATTGTCGGGGTTAAAGCGCGACAGCTTTCCCTCGTAACGCGTTGCCATATAAAGCAGCATCCTTGCGACATCGCCTTTAAACTCATCGATGGGTTCTGCTGCCGTGGTCGTCCGCCCCGGCGTGGCACTCGGCCCGAATTTCATGCCGTTGCTTCCGACCATTGTGGGATTTTTAACGCGCGCAAACGGCCAATTGCTCCGTCGCTGATTCAGGCGCGCATCTGTCGGGACAATAAAATGGAGATCCGAATACATGGGATAATTGCCGCCGAAAAAGCTCTGCGAAAAAATATGTTCTCGGTTCCAACCCATTCCCTCTTCTGACGCGCCGCTGATGAGTTGATTTAGCTCGTAACGATATTCATAAGCATCGGGGCCGTCGGGCACCTCGGAATAAATGTCTAACAAAGAACCGTTGTTTTCATAGTAACGGTCGACGTCGGTCAATTTATAGAAATCAGGAAGATCACCGTAATTCCAGCTGATGGTTTTGCGCGACAAGATTTCGGACAACTTTGTTTTCAGCGCATAACCGGTCAAGCCCTCCGTGCCGGCATAATACGGATTCGTCCCTTGGCCGAAAGCTGCGACGGAGACGAGTAAAAAAAGATAATTCTTCAATTTCATAAACAGCGCTTTGCTGCAAAATTACGCTTATTCATCGACAGAAAACATAATTTCACCCATCAAACATATAATGTTTGCCATAACTTTCTGCGAAAACTTATTATATTTACGGTCAAATAAAATCTGTATGAATTTTGAAATTTCCGATAATCTGAAGATGATCGCAGAGACGGCGAAAGACTTTGCCGAGAAAAATATACGTCCGCACATTATGGACTGGGACGAAAGCCAACACTTTCCGGTAGAGCTTTTCCACCAATTGGGCGAAATGGGCTTCATGGGCATTGTGGTGCCCGAAGAATACGGCGGCTCAGGCCTCTCCTATCATGAGTATGTGGCCATTGTAGATGAGATTTCGCAAGTCGATCCGTCCATCGGTCTGTCTGTGGCGGCTCACAATTCTCTGTGTACCAACCACATCTTGGAATTCGGGAACGAGGAGCAAAAGAAAAAATGGCTTCCGCAATTGGCGAGCGGCAAAGTGATCGGCGCTTGGGGATTGACAGAGCACAACACAGGATCCGATGCCGGCGGCATGAGCACCACAGCCGTAAAGGACGGCGACGACTGGATCATCAACGGGGCTAAGAACTTCATTACCCACGCCATCAGCGGTGACATAGCCGTTGTGATGACAAGAACGGGCGAGAAAGGCGCACCGAACAATGCTACTGCATTTGTATTGGAAAAAGGAATGGAAGGCTTCTCATCAGGCAAAAAAGAAAACAAGCTGGGAATGCGCGCCTCTGAAACAGCGGAACTGATTTTCGATAACGTGCGCGTACCTGATTCTCACCGTTTGGGCGAGGTAGGCGAAGGTTTTAAGCAAGCCTTGAAGGTGCTGGACGGCGGCCGTATCTCAATCGCCGCGCTCAGCCTCGGTATTGCAAAAGGAGCTTATAAAGCTGCATTGAAGTACGCGAAAGAGCGCCACCAGTTCGGAAAACCGATTGCAGATTTCCAAGCCATTAACTTTAAATTGGCAGACATGGCTACCGAGATCGAAGCTTCTGAACTCTTGATTCAGAAAGCATCCTACTTAAAGAACAACAAGCAAAAAATGACGCGCGAGGGAGCCATGGCAAAACTTTATGCTTCTGAAGCTTGCGTAAAAATAGCAAACGACGCCGTTCAGATTTTCGGCGGCTACGGTTATACCAAAGATTTCCCGGCAGAAAAATACTACAGAGATTCCAAGCTGTGCACCATTGGCGAGGGAACGTCTGAGATTCAGAAACTGGTTATAGGCCGCGACATCACAAAATAAATCGCTTACAAATTGAATGATACCAAAAGCAGCTCCGGCTGCTTTTTTCTATATTTGTTTATCAACAAAGAAACCTTATGAACAAATTCCTTTTCAAAACATACTTGTTTGCAGGCGCCGTAGCGGTGCTCGCCTCGTGCAGCAATTCACAGAAAACAGCAGCTAATAAAGAAATCCGGACCGATACCGACGGCATGATGTTGGTTGGCCGTCAGTCGCAAGATCAACTGCAAAAGCCATCGTATGCGCAATGGTACAATCCCGAATATGACCGTTATAACATCGATACCAAAACGGTGGAAGAACTGAAGAAAAATAACTTTCGCAACTATGACATCATCGCTTTTATGGGCACCTGGTGCAGCGACAGCCACCGAGAAGTGCCTAGGTTCATGAAGATCATGGAGGCCGCCGATTATCCGCAAAATAAAATTGATCTGATCGGTGTCAACCGCAATATGAAAAGCCCTGACGGGGAAGAGATTCCTTATCAGATCAAAAACGTACCGACGTTCATTGTGATGAAAAACGGTAAAGAGATTGGCAGAATCGTTGAATACCCTGAAAGCGGTTACTTGGAAAGAGATTTGCTCAAGATCATCCAAAAATAAATATGCAGAGAAGAAATTATTTTCCGCTGCTCACTTTTTTGCTCGGCATTGTTCTGGCCGTTATCTTCTTCTTCGCTTGGAAAGGTCTGAAAGACGATAAGGCAGACGTCATCAATCAGGATTATTATCTGCTGACCAACCAGATCAGCAAAATGAACAAGATGCTGGTGGTAGAGCAAGATTTTTCATCTTTTCAAACCCATAAAAGCGCCGCCATCAAAATAGCGGGCTTCAATGTTTTGCCGAAAGAGATGATTCTGTTGACAACGGCCAAGGCGCAGGTAACCTACGATATGAAACAGGTAAAAATTGATGTGGATACGCTCAACAAAAAACTGATCATCCAAAGAATACCGAACGCCGAGATCAAGATTTACCCCGACGTCAAAATTCATTTCATGGACGATTACGCCCTGAACCGCTTCGACCAAAAAAGCATCAACGGCATTATGGAATCTGCCAAACGGAACATGCGCAAAAGCATCGACCAAAAGAAATTGCAGAAAGAAGGTCGCGAACAGTTGGTCAAAAACCTCAACGATATTTTTGTTTTGGCAAAGGCTTTGGATTATGAAATTGTAGACAACACAGGCCGCATCGGGCCGGTGCCGCTATGACAAATTTCTAAAGCATGGAAAATAAAAAAGACAGAGCCCTACCGATCTCTTCTGCCGAAACCAAGAAGCAGAATCAGGATTACAGACAACTGCCGTCGGCATCAGAACAGAGCATGCCGCCCGACATAGAAAAGAAGGACGTAGAAAAAGCGTCGGAACTGAACAAAGACGGCGAAACCGACAACACAG
>RDDY01000081.1 GCA_003852805.1 Chryseobacterium sp. | reverse complement strand
TTTTACCTTCAGTATTTTTCTCCACAAGACAAAGAGGATTTCGATGCCGGTTTTTCCGGGAAAATCACAGGCATCGGCGCGCAGATTTCCGAGAAAAAAGGTTATCTGTACATCGGGCCGTTGGTCATCGGTGCGCCTGCATGGAAATCAAAACAAGTAACCGAAGGCGATAAAATACTGAAGGTAAAACCCGACCCTAAAAGCGAGGCGGTAAACGTGGTGGGGATGCTGGTGGATGAGGCCGTACGCCTTATCCGCGGCAAGAAAGGTACCGAGGTGGTATTGACTTTACAGAAAAAAGACGGCACCACGGTAGATGTGAAAATGGTTCGCGAAGAGGTGGAAATGGAAGATACCTTCGCCAAGAGTATCGTTTTCACCAATGGGAAAGGCGAGAAATACGGCCTGATCAGTCTGCCCAGCTTCAACGCCGAGTTCGACAATCCGAAAGGTCGCAACGCTTCTACCGACGTACGCAACGAGCTGGAAAAGCTCAAGAAAGAAAACGTGCGCGGCGTTATCTTAGACATCCGGAACAACGGCGGCGGCTCTTTGACCGAGGTGGTTGACATCATGGGATTATTCATGAACAACGGCCCCGTGGTGCAAATCAAAAACGGTGACGGCAAAGTGCAAGTCTTGCAGAACCGCACAAACAACCCTACATGGACAGGACCGCTGGTGATACTGCAAAACGAATTGTCGGCATCGGCATCGGAGATTCTTTCGGGTGCCATCAGAGATTACGGCAGAGGAGTGGTGGTGGGTGCACCGCATTCGTTCGGCAAAGGAACCGTGCAAACCTTCGTACCGCTGAACCGTTTCCTGAACAGCAGTGATGATTACGGCAACCTGAAATTGACGGTTCAGAAGTTCTACCGAGTTTCCGGCAAATCGACACAGCTGCGGGGCGTGGATTCGGATATTGTGATGAACGATTTCTTCACCTACGACGAGATCGGTGAAAAGTACGATGACTTCGCATTGCCATGGGATCAGATTCAACCCACCAAATTCACTCCGCTGGCATTCCCGAATCTGAAAACCTTGATCGCCAACAGCCAACAGAGATTGCAGGCCAACAAAAACTACCTTCTCTTGCAAGAATCCGCCGAGTGGCGCCGTTCTTTGGATAAGGAAGAAAGCATTCCGTTGAACCAAGCCAAATTTGAGGCTTTGATGGCCGAACGCAAGCAGCAGATCAAAAAATACGAAGCGCTGCGCAAGTTTGACAACGGTCTTAAATTCGCGCTCCTGCCCGGCGAAAAAGCCCGTCTGCCAAAAGACAAAGCCTTTGCCAAGAAAAGCGAGAACTGGATGAAGATGCTGAAACGTGACCTGTATGTGCAGGAAGCCGCAAATGTTATCTCGGAAATGAAATAACATACAGTAAATCGATAAGAAAATGAAACCGCCGCTGACCACGGCGGTTTTTCGTTTGCGGCGCTTTTTGGTAAGCTTATGTCAAATATCAGCAGCAATATCTTATTTAGATTTAATTAAAATAAGATATCTTTGTGCTCTAAAATGAATCTAAGTTTTGCAAAAACTTAACAATACTCAATTGTGTTGCTTTCCCAAGCGGACGCGCGGCACCATTGTAGGATATAAAAACGACGGCCTTAAGATGCCCGGAAAAGTGATGGAAATAGGATTGTTGCCCGATACCAAGTTTACCATCCTGCACCAAGCGCCCTTTCGCGGTCCGTTGTACGTAGAATACGGAGAAGAGCGCACGCGCGTAGCTTTGCGCGAAGAAGAGGCCGCCTTCATTACGGTTGTAAAAGATGCCGATGAAAGTAAGTAGAAAAGTCCTGCTGGTCGGCAATCCGAATGTCGGTAAATCCACACTTTTCAACATTCTCTGTAACCGCAACCAGAAAACAGGAAATTATGCCGGCGTTACCGTTGCCAGCCTGAAAGGCGATTATATCTACAACGGAAAAAAAGTAGAGGTAACCGACTTGCCCGGCGCTTACAGCATCTATCCCGGTTCTGAGGACGAAATGATCCTGACCGAATTTCTGATTCAGGAACAATCACAGTACGACGGAATCATCTATGTGGCCGATGCGCTGAACCTGAAGCGCAGTTTTTTATTATTTGAGCAAATCCGCGATTTGGGGTTGCCCGCTTTATTGGTAATCAATCAAATAGACCAAGCGACAAAGAGCGGCTACACCGTTTACCCCGAAGTATTGGAGAAAGAGTACGGTGTAAAAGTACTGCTGACCAACGCGAAGAAAAATGTCGGGATAGAAGAACTCCGCCGGGCGGTGGATGAAAATCTCTTTTGTGCCGGTTCGCCACTTTTTGACATCCCGAGTCAAAACCGAGCGCTCGTCGATAAAATAGCGGGACAAACGGGCGAAGAAAATCTGTATAAGATCTGGACGATGCTGTCGTCAACAAAGTTGCCGGGCACGCAGACATCGCTGATTCGCCAAGTAAGCGAGTACAAAGAGACCGAATGCTTGGTCCCAAAAAGATTGCAGACGCAGGAAACCTTGCGTCGGTATGAGGCAATTGAAAAAAAGCTGAGCGAAGCACGCGTCAAAAAACCGCAGCGCACCGACTTGTTGACCGAGAAATGGGATAAACTCTTGGTGCATCCGTTTTGGGGCTATGTTTTCTTTTTGTTCATCCTGCTGATTATTTTTCAAAGTGTTTTCTATTTGGCAGAGTTTCCCATGGCGTGGATAGAAGACGGCTTTGGTGCTTTGTCCGAGGCAGTGTCATCCATCTTGCCCGAAGGGCCGCTGAACAATCTGATTGCCGACGGAATCATTCCGGGCATCGGAGGAATTGTGGTTTTCGCACCGCAGATCGGCATATTGCTGTATTTCCTGTATCTGTTGGAAGACAGTGGTTATATGGCAAGGGTGGTCTTCTTGATGGACCGTTTGTTGCGTCCTTTCGGGTTGAACGGTAAGAGTATCGTGCCGCTTGTTTCGGCTACGGCCTGCGCCATTCCGGCCATTATGACCACCCGAAACATCGAGAACATCAAGGAAAGATTAATCACAATTCTGGTGACGCCGTTTATGACGTGCAGTGCCCGTCTGCCGGTGTACAGTATCATCATCACGCTGGTCATCCCCGATAAATGTATTCTCGGCATCAGCTACAAAGCATTGGCGCTGTTGGCAATGTATCTGTTGGGTTTTGTCACCGCTTTGATGTCTGCTTTTGTTTTGAAGAACATCATCCACACCAAGATGAAAAGCTTCTTGGTGATGGATTTGCCGACCTACAAAATGCCGATGTGGAGCCACAATCTAAAGCTGACGCTGCTGAAGGTTTGGGGCTTTATCACGGGCGCGGGCAAAGTGATTTTTGCCGTCAGTATCGTAATTTGGGTCCTGAGTTATTTCGGACCGAACAATACGCCGGGAGAGTCGAGCATAAAATCAGAGGTGGAGCTGAACGATTCCTATCTGGCGCAGATGGGCAGGAAAATGGAACCCGCCATTGCGCCGCTGGGCTACGATTGGAAGATGGGCGTGGGCATTCTAACCTCATTTGCCGCGCGCGAAGTATTTGTGGGAACTATGTCTACTCTATACAGTCTGAGCGACAACGACCCCGATGCACGCCTCATCGACAAGATGAGAAACGACACCAAACCCAACGGCGAAAAAGTATTTACGTTAGCCACGGGGCTGTCCATCCTGGTTTTCTATGCGTTTGCCATGCAATGCATCAGTACCGTAGCCATCGTTTACCGAGAAACCAAGAGCCTGAAATGGACAATCGCACAACTCGTCGGCATGTCGGCCTTGGCTTATGTGGCATCCTTTGTGGTGTATCAGTTGTTCAAATAAAACGCCGGAGTATGAGTACCGATATCGTCATTCAATACATCATCATTGCACTCTTGCTGCTGGGCGCCGTCTATTTTTTGTGGCGCTACATCTCGCGCAAATTCCTCAAAAAAGGCAAGTCCGACTGTGAGAAAAACTGCGGCTGCAGTTGATACGGGCGCATACCGAGACCCGAGGTTTTGCTGATTTTCCGTATTTTTGCAGCAAAGAAAAAATACTAGATGTCCCTTATAAAAAGTATATCCGGAATCCGCGGTACCATTGGCGGCGAGGTAGGTGAAAACCTGACACCGTTGGATGTTGTAAAGTTCACATCGGCCTACGGAACCTGGCTTCTGAAAAGAAATTCGTCCAAACAAATAAGCGTTGTGGTAGGCCGCGATGCGCGCATTTCAGGAGAAATGGTTTCGGCTTTGGCCACCGCTACCTTGCAAGGTTTGGGGATAGATGTTATCGACCTCGGTCTCAGCACCACGCCGACGGTGGAAGTGATGGTACCGGAACTGACTGCTGCGGGCGGCATCATTTTTACCGCAAGCCACAACCCGAAGCAATGGAACGCGCTGAAGCTGCTGAACGAAAAAGGTGAGTTCATCAGCGGTATCGACGGTGCCGAAGTCTTGGCCATTGCCGATACCGAAGATTTCGCTTATGCAGATGTGGATTCTTTGGGAAGCTACAATCGCAGAGACGATGCGCTCGACATCCATATCGAAAAAATAATGGCATTGCCACTCGTCAAGCCCGGCTTTGTACGCGAGAAACGCTATAAAATTGTGGTGGATGCGGTTAACTCCACAGGCGGCATTGCGGTGCCGAAGCTGTTGGAACTCATGGGTTGCGATGTGGTCAAACTATACTGCGAGCCAAACGGACATTTTCCGCATAACCCCGAGCCGCTGGCCGAACACCTGACTGAGATTTGCGAAGTGGTCAGAAACGAGAAAGCCGACTTAGGCATCGTGGTTGACCCCGATGTTGACCGACTGGCTTTGGTAGATGAAAACGGCGTGCTTTTCGGTGAAGAATACACGCTGGTAGCGGTGGCAGATTATATCCTGCGCAACACAAAAGGCGCAGCCGTGTCCAACCTGTCCAGCAGCCGCGCACTGCGCGATGTGGCGCGTAACCACGGTGCGCCGTACCACGCTTCTGCGGTGGGCGAGGTAAACGTGGTAGAGATGATGAAAAGTACCGACGCGGTCATCGGCGGCGAAGGCAACGGCGGCATCATTTACCCCGAACTGCACTACGGCCGCGACTCGCTGGTGGGCATTGCATTGTTCCTGACATTCTTGGCAGAACAAGGCAAATCCGTCTCCGAGATAAGAAAGCTTTACTCCGCCTATTTCATGGGGAAAAAGAAGCTGGAACTGACGCCTGATATAGATGTTGACTCTTTGCTGAGCAAAGTGGAAACGGTGTATGCGGGCGAGGAAATATCGACAGTGGATGGCGTAAAGATCGACTTCCCCGGCAACTGGGTGCATCTGCGCAAATCCAATACAGAACCTATCATCCGAATCTATACGGAAGCCTCCACACAAGAAGAGGCAGACCGCTTGGCAGATGATATGATTGTTAAAATAAAAACACTAATTTAGACATCAGGCATCGCGCCTGATGCCTTGTCTAAAAGCTGATATCTTGAACGAATTCTTTAATAACGACGCCGTCAGACGATTTGAAGAAATGGTCGACAACGGCGAAGAGCTCTTCTTCGATAGTGAGGAATATGAAGACATCATTTCCTACTACCTCGAGATGGGCGATTACCAATATGCCGAGCTGGCCGTAGGCTACGCAGAGAAACTCTACCCCGGATCGCTGGAAATTCAAGTACGAAAGCTGGAATTGCTTTTGGAAAGGAACCAGAATGCGGAAGCAAAAGTCCTGCTGAAAGAACTGAGCGACCGCGCAGAAGACAATTTGGATTACATCATCTGCTGCGCCAAATATTTCTCCAATATGGGAAATCCGCGCAAAGCGATCGCTTATTGCGAACTGGCGCTGGAAAAGCAAGAAGATGAGGATTTCATCCACAATTTCATTGCAGATGAATACCGGAGCTTGGATGACCCTTTCAATGCCATAAAGCATTACAAAAAAGCCTTGATGTACGAACCCGACGATGCCTACTCGTTGGAGAGCATTATGGTCTGCTATGGCGAGCTGAAAAAGTCCGATGAGGCCTTGGTCTTTATAAACGAGTACTTGGATAAGCGGCCGTACAACGACTGCGGTTGGTACGAATACGCCATGTTCCAATTCGGGCAAAAAAAATATACCGAAGCCATCCGCGGTTTTGATTATATCTTGGCCATCGGTGCAGAAAGCGTGTCGGTATACACCAACAAAGCTGCTTGTTACGAGGCTTTGGAAGAATGGCAAAAAGCAATCGACTGCTACCGCGAAGCAGCCGATCTGGAGGAGACGCGTTCTTACACCTATTACCGCATCGGTCTTTGCTACCGTCAGCTAAAACAACCGTTGGCGGCTCTTACCGCTTTCCAACAAGCGCTGAAAGAGGACCCTCAGTTTTTCTTGGCCATGTCCGAACTTTCCGACATTCATGAGGGATTGGGCAATATGAAGGAAGCTTTGCATTATGCGAAAGAGACCATCGCCTTGAACTCGGCAAATACGGAATACCAAAAAAGGCTGGCTTTCCTGCTGATTGACGCGGGACAGTTTGAAGAATCGCTGGAACCGTTGAAAACCTTGGTAGAGAAAGAGCCGGGCCGTTTTTATAACTGGTACGCTTATTCTGAAGTGCTGATGTTGATCGGTGAATATCCCGATGCGAAAGAAGTATTAACCGGAGCGGTGCAAATTCATCCCAGAGCAGAACTCTACTACCAACTGAGCAATTGTCATTTCAACCTCGGAGAACAGCAGGAGGGACGAGACACGCTGGCAAAAGCGGTGGAGTTGGATCCCGGCATCATCGGCGACATGCAGATGAAATATCCATCGATTGACGACGAGGTCAAGAAAGAACGGAGCAAAACAAAATAACGAAACAAAGAGCGCGGAGATTTTTCGCGCTCTTTCTTTAACGGTAGTATTGCCCGGCGAAGTGCAGAAAATCGCCCAAGCGGTAAAGATTATTGGCAACCGTGTACACGGTCATCAGTACCAGCAGCGCTGTAACGCCGGTCAGCACCGGTCGATTTTTTCGGTAGTTGTGCAACAGCCATCCCAACATCATCGGAACGGTAAACGCAAAATGGCCGCCGTAGATGTAAGCCGTATGCAGCCCGAACTTTAATACGGTGTGAATCACAACGTCTGCCAAGAAACTGATAAGCAGGATCAAGAAAAATCGGTTGCGGTAGTTTTTTATCAGAGACCACAACAGCAGTGCCAATACAATACCCACAAACAGATAATTGGCGGTGGCGCTGTACACATCCATAAACAGCGCTTTGTATTTAAATCCGGTAGGGCTGGTATAGTCACGGGTAAAGAAGCGCGAGAACAGCATATTTCCGCCGAAAAACCACGATGCGGCCATATCCCACAGCGGGGTTCCTTTCGGTTGCGAAAAACGCTCGTATTGCGACGAGGTTTGTTTTACGACCTTGGAGATATCGAAGTTTACTCGGGACAGATACAATAAGGCAAAAACTACAACCGATATTGCCGAGTACGCCAAACTGCGCAGCCATTTTTTGCCGGTAAACAATCCTTTTTCAAACAGTAGCGGAATGTATATTTTCACAATGTTGGTAACCGTCAAACCGCCGATCCCTATACCCGCTACCGTCAGCGCAACAGGGCCGATGCTTTGGTTCTTCTTCAGCTTCAGCGCAGCATAGTGGTTATAAAAAATTAGAAACAACATACTGTACGTATAGGTTTCGGGAGTGAAAGACAGCAAAACCGGCGTGGTGAAAAAACCAAAAAACACCACCAACAGCAGATTTAATGTTGACGGCAGACCCACAATATTGCGCAAATACTTGAAGATTTGCACAAGACTCAGGCTGACCGTCGCCGCACTCAGCAATGCGAGAACGATCCGGAAAGTGGCATTGCGTTCGCCGCCCGAAAACAATTCGGCGAAATTGCGTACCGCATCGAAGAAATAGTTGGCCAACGGATGGCGCTCCCAACCACCGCCTGTCATGACAATGGAACGGTTATCGAAGCTGAAGTATGCATCCCACGGGATCCTGTCGTCGTAGATTATACGGAAGTTCTGCGCCAAATAAACGCCGAAAGCGCCGTAACAGGCAAAAGCCACAAAAAACAGAATCCACTGCTGTTTTCCCGCAGGAAAAAATGTCCGCAGGAAAAGAGCGAACTTTGACACCGAGATTTTCACGCCGCAAAAGTATAAAAACGAGCGCAAGCAGATACGCTTGTTATTCCGCTATCAAGAACTGCAACTCAGCATTCCGCAGCCCGCCATGCCGTCGGCCCAGTCGGGTTTCTTTTGGCAGAGTTCGGGATAACGCTCCTCGTACGGTGTCTGCAGTGCTTCCCAGAGCTTTTGGAAATACGCATCGTCGCCGTTTTCCAACTGCCTGATTGCTTCGTACAATTGATAATTTCTGAGGATGAATTTAGGATTTGAGCGTTGCATCAATGACCTGCTTTCCGATGCCGAAAACGCATTGCTTTGTTTCCGCTTGAGATAGTTCTGTAAAAAGTTCTCCAATTCTTGGCGCTGTTCTTTGGTGGGGGCAGCATAGAAACTGTTTCCGAAATGGGTCAACACATCGACACCCGGCTCAAAGCTTTCCAGCGCTGTGAAGAAAAGGGTATAATCGGGCCTCAGGTTGTCCATCATCTTTTGCCAATCGGTGAACAATTGGGTATCGGCTTCGCGCGGTTCATCAAGGCCCAATTTATCGGCCATCATGCGGTCGTATTTCTTCCAGAAGTTTATTCCGTATTCGTCGAGAACTTGCTGCAACGCCTCTTGGTCTTTAATCAACGGAAAAATTGCATTGGCCAATTGATAGAGGTTCCAATGGGCGATATTGGCTTGTCTGCCGAACGAATACCGCCTGCCCGGCAAATCGGTTGTATTCGGCGTGAAGTTCAGATCGTAAGCATCGAGCATACTGAACGGGCCGTAATCGATGGTCAGGCCCAAAATCGACATATTGTCGGTATTCATCACACCGTGCACAAAGCCGACCCGATACCAACCTACAATCATTTCCGCCGTTCGCTCGGCCACAGCGCGGAACCAGTTCAAATATTTTTCGACACCGTTATTTTCTACTTCGAAAAAATACCGAGTGATGCACCAATCGGCCAAGTCTTGCAACAGAGCAACATCGTTGGTTGCTGTAAGAAATTCAAAATGTCCGAAACGGATAAAACTCTCCGCCGTGCGAACAATCACAGCGCCGGGTTCTTCTTTCGGATTGCCGTCGTACATAATGTCGCGCACTACTTTGTCGCCGGTTGCGGCCAGCGCCAATGCTCGTGTACCGGGAATGCCTAACCGATAGATCGCTTCACTCATCAGATATTCACGGACAGATGAGCGGAGAACCGCGCGGCCGTCTGCGTGGCGCGAGTAGGGCGTGGCGCCTATGCCTTTCCATTGCAATTCCAGCGGTCCGTCTTCGGTCTCTGTTTCGCCCAAGAAAATAGCGCGCCCGTCACCGAGCTGTCCCGCCCAGTTTCCGAATTGATGACCGGCATAAGCGGTGGCATACGGCTGCACTTCTTTCGGATAAATGCCCTGAGTCAATGCTTCCGTTTCCGTACGCGAAAGGTGCAACTGCGTTGCCAATTCTTGGTTAAAACCCAAAAGCTTCGCGTCGGGGAATTCCAGAGGCGCGACCAAGGAATACAACAACCCCGGAGTTTGGCGTTGATGCGGATTCAATGTATTGTCTCCGGGGAATCGGTCTGTGAATGGATGTGTAATTTTCATAATTAAAAAAGCCCGACTTTACATCGGGCTTTTCTGTTTACTTATTGAAATCAATGTTGTCACCGGTGTTTATTCGGTCATTGATGTTTTCTTCTTTTTTCGGTGCGTGCGTCTGCGGCGGTGCCTCGCGCTGCGGTGCCGGATTTCGTATCTGGTCTATGGTCTGCAGCCCGCCCTCATCATAGGCGCCCAAGCCTTTCAGTGACGAGCAATCAAAACCACCTTGCAATGAAGCAGGTACCGCAAACTTATCTTCCATTCTTATGCCAAGCTTCTGATTTTTATAGACTTTCTGCATAAAGTAACCCCATATCGGCAAGGCCATTTTTGCACCTTGTCCCTCGCCGGTGCTGTAGAAGTGCGTCGCGCGGTCTTCCCAGCCTACCCAAACGCCGGTGGCCAACTGCGGAACAATGCCGATGAACCAACCGTCTGAGTTGTTGTTGGTGGTTCCGGTCTTGGCGGCGACTTCTGCACTGATTCCCATTCTGCGCAATCCGCCGGAAGCGGTACCGAACTCTGCAACGCCTTTCATAAGGTCGATCATGGTATAGGCGTACAATTCGTTCATTACCTCCTTCACCACAGGTTTCACCTCCTTGATGACGCGGCCGTTGGCGTCTTCTATTCTCCAAACCATTTCAGGCTTGGTATAGTTGCCGAAATTGGCAAATGTGCTGTAAGCTCCCAACATTTCGTATAACGTAATGTCGGATGAGCCTAAGGCAATTGTCGGGTCGCGCGGTATTTCGCTGGTTACACCCAAATCACGCGCAGTCTGTATCACGCGGTCTACGCCCGTCATTTGGATCAGCCTTGCCGCCGGAATGTTGACGGAGTTGGCCAAGGCTTGCTTCAGCGTCAAAGAACCTCCCATTCTGCCGCCTGAGTTTCTCGGCGACCAGTTGCCCCATGTAAAGGGAGCGTTGGAAATGGTGGAGCAGGGCGTCATTCCCAGGTTCATAATGGCGGTGGCATAGACGAAAGGCTTGAAGGTAGAGCCCACCTGACGCTTCCCTTGCTTGACGTGGTCAAACTGGAAATGTTGCCAATTGATGCCGCCCACCCAAGCTTTGATGAAACCGGTAGAAGGCTCCATGGCCATCAATCCCGCCTGCGCCAATTGCTTGTGATAACGGATAGAATCCCACGGCGACATTTCAACTTCTTCTTCACCGTTCCACGTGAAACGCGTGGTTTGGATGGGTTTTTTAAATTCTGCGATAATGGAATCTTCGGGCATTCCGTCTGCCTTCATCAGCTTGTAGCGGCCTGTTCTGCGCATGGCCTGCAACATGATATCGTTCGCCTGATTCTTGGAAATGAAATAAAACGGACGATTCGGGTTGCGGCGCTGTTCGGCATCAAAGCTTTTTTGAAGGTTGATTAAGTGCTCGCGGATGGCTTCCTCGGCATAGGTCTGCATTTTGGAATCCAGCGTCACATAGATTTTCAATCCGTCGCGGAAAAGATTCAGTGATTTGCCGGTTTCTTTTTCGTATTCTTTCAGATAACCGTCGATCTCTTTCCGAAGGAAGAATTTATAATAGGCAGAGTAACCTTCTTCGATATT
This sequence comes from Chryseobacterium sp., assembly GCA_003852805.1. Taxonomy (GTDB): domain Bacteria; phylum Bacteroidota; class Bacteroidia; order Flavobacteriales; family Weeksellaceae; genus Elizabethkingia. The sequence continues at coordinate 39 of RDDY01000081.1, read as the reverse complement.
TTTGATGGGGTGGAAGTCCACCTTTATCGGTGTGGCTAC
>RDDY01000255.1 GCA_003852805.1 Chryseobacterium sp. | reverse complement strand
ATGATGATAGGCACTGTATTATCTATGCCATTGACGGACTACTGCAAAATGTAAGAACCAAACAGGCGTTTGGATAAAACAAAAATCCCAAGCTGTTAAGCCTGGGATTTTTTTATTTCTTTTTGTATAGCTTTGTCTTATCTGCTAATTCCGACAAATCAATGCTGTAATACTGCTTCTGTCCCTCCTTATCTTTGGGGACGACTTCAAAACATATAAATTTGATTTCATCAACAGTAGCGTTGCTTCCTTCAGGCATAGCACTTGAAGAACCACCCTTACCCCAAAAAGTTGAAGGATTAAAGCCGACAGTTTGATTGCTTATATCCGTTCCATCTGTTTCAAGTACAATAGGTTTCGTGTAAACTTTATCAAATGTCCGTTTAGTAATATAACCGATACCGTTACTATCCACGTTCAATATATCTTTATCCACGTTGGACAAAACCAAAGCGACTTGCCCTGTATATCCTTTGGGTACAATGATTGTCAGGGTTGGGGAATAAAATTTACACATAGAAAAAATAGATACTATTGATACAATGGAACATAATATCATAACAAAAGATGACTTTTTGAAAATCAATTTAATAATTCCTGCTATAATTAAACTGCCCACCAATAATGCTATTACAAACATTCCTGCTAAATATGCAGACGGTAGCATAAACGTAGGGGTTTTAATTAGTTGAACAATTAAAATGACTAATAAAATCAATGCAGTCAACCCTATAATTAATTTTAGACTATTCTTTTTCATACACCTCTATTATCTTCTATACCACATTGCGGGTTTGTAGGAATAATCATAAATTGGACGTCCACCAGTTGTACCCTCACGCATTGAAGGTGGCGTATATCCTCGTATTGGTAAACTATGGGTTGCTTTAAATGAGGGTTGTTTATAATACATCATTTGCGTACCATTCATTTTAAGCGTAGCAGAAGGAAATACATCAGTATAAGACGAGACTGATAAATTGCCACCGGAATAATTTAAATTCAGTTTCTGGGCAACATTTACAATGTTATATCCCATTCCTTGCATACCTATTTCCTCAATTTTTGATACACTTGCGTGTTGCTCAAAATTCAGATTATAAGAACCTAATGTTCCATCTGCATTCATAGATTTACTAAAGGAAAATTTGTTTTGACCATCTCCCAATCCCGGATAAGAATCTCTGGCTTTTCCCCAAGGGGTTTTCCCAATTGTTATTTGTTTTGTAGCATTAATTCCTGTTAACTCTCCTGCCTCATTTTCAACGCCAGTAACATTTATGGTAGAAGTGAGTTTGTCTCCAACGGGACTCGGTCCAATTAAAGGATTAGGTCCATCCCAGTTTGCACCGTCAATATAACTATTAAACTCAAACGTAAGCGTTTTTCCTAAGTATGTTTCCCCTGCTTTGGTCGTAGCTTGTGAGTTTGCATTTTTATCCCAATAAATAGAACCGTCGCCACGTTGTACCCAATCTTCCGGAGCCATCCCCGTAGGATCGGTAAGGTTGATAGGGTTGTTCATTGTGTAATTGTATGGAGACCAGCCCGGGAACTGTTCCGCTAGCGGATCAACAACACCCCACCGTCCAATATCACTCATATACATTCTCGCGCCGTAATCATACATCCCTGTTTCCTGCAACTCTTTACCGTTGTACTTGTATTTGCTCCACGGCTGCGCCAGATAAGAGACCAAGTCGCTGTTCAAAAAATTCATCCCGAACGGGTAATAATCGTTGGTGTCCAGAACTTCCGGGCTGTTGCCGTTGCGGGTGAACGACACTCTTATGTTTCCAAGGTGATC
>RDDY01000361.1 GCA_003852805.1 Chryseobacterium sp. | reverse complement strand
CGCTATCAAGTGCAGATTCCGCAAAACTTTACCGCATACAGCAACTCTGTTTTTTCTGACGGAACCACCGTTTACAAAGGAGACCGCCCTTATGTAAAGATCAACCGCAAAGACGGAAACTTCCGGCCTTATGTAAACGTTTATAAAGAAGCGAATGGCTACAACCAACCGCTCCGACTGGACGTTCCCGTCAAAATCAACGGCAATCGAATTTCATTCCCCAACTTTATCCGTTATCCGCATAAGTTCCGCTTCCGCAGATACGACGTGAACTATGAAGTGGTGGTACCCAAACATTACGTTATCTTGGAAGACGGCAAGCTGAGTATTGATGATGAACAAGCAACAACAGGCGCCAACTATGATGAAGAGGGTGACAACGATGATGATTTCGCCGTCGGTACGGAACAAGATTCCATCATTGTAAACAACCGAAAAGTAGCCATCAAGGATATCGAAAGTTCCAAAGGCAAAAAGCTCAAGATTGAAAAAGACGATGTGGAGGAAGTCAACGTCAATATCGGTAAAGACGGGGCCCGCGTTAAAATCAAAACAAAATAAACCATCCATCCGATTTTATAAATAATTAACACTGCGAACCTCGGCTTTTACGAATTTTAAAAGTAAATTCGCAGTGTTGGTTATTCTTATCTCAATCAACTAAAAAAGGCATCATGATACAGTTTGTTCTCGAAATCGTCATCAGGATCATTGACCTGGTTTCAAGCTTTTTCCAGTAGTAATTTTTTACCTTTGTCGAAAGCCTGTTCCTAAGGGCTTGCACGATTTTTTATGCTTATGAAAAAATTTATCGGCAAAGCGATTTTAAAACTACTCGGTTGGAAAATTGTCTTGCAAGGCGATCCTGCCAACCTCAACCGTTGTATTCTGGTGGTGGCACCGCATACCGCCAACGACGAATACTTGCTGGGCAACCTTGCCTATTGGGCACTTGACAAACCACTGAAAATCATCATAAAAGACCAGCACACCAAAGCGTGGTACGGAGGCGTGGTAAAGGCACTGGGCGGCATCGGTATCGACAGATCCCAAAAAAACGACTTGGTAAATTTTGTGGCCAAACAGTTTGAAAAAGAGGATTTCAGCCTTGTAATCACCCCCGAAGGAACGCGCAGCCGCGTCCAGAAATGGCGCAAAGGGTTCTACCACATGGCGTTGGCAGCAAAAGTACCATTGGTTTTAGCCGCCGGAGATTTCTCGCGGAAAATCATCTACATCGGTAAAAGCATCCCCGTATCGGATTTGGAAACCCGAAGCTTTGAGAGCATCATGCAAGAGATTCAGCAGTATTACATAGACAACGACATTGTGCCGAAGGTTCCGGAAAACTGGAATCCGCAAATTTACTAAGCATGGACAGCCGGAAGGAACAACAATTGGCTGCACTGAACGAGTGGAGCCGAAACACAATGATGGAAACTTTGCAGATCGTGTTTACCGATATGGGCGACGATTATTTGACCGCCACCATGCCGGTGGATTCCAAAGTACACCAACCGCTGGGCATGCTGCACGGTGGCGCCAGCGCAGCTTTGGCAGAGAGCCTGGGTTCCTGCTTATCGAACATCGTGATCGACAGAACCAAATACGCAGCCGTGGGAACCAACCTTACCTGCAACCATTTGAAATCAAAACGCGAAGGCACGGTTACGGGAACGGCAAGGCTTCTACGCAAAGGCAAAAGTCTGCATTATACGGAGATCGAAATTCGTGACGAGAAAAACGCCCTCATCTGCCACGCGACAATGAGCAATATGGTTATTACAATCTGATGCTGTACTTCCGCCTGCCCGATCAAA
>RDDY01000288.1 GCA_003852805.1 Chryseobacterium sp. | reverse complement strand
AAGACCGTCGGGGATAATACGCGGAACATTTTCGATCAGACCGCCGCCAGTTATGTGAGCGATACCACAAAGCGTCATCTCGCCGCGGATTTTCTGAATGCTACGGTAATACAAACGCGTCGGCTCCAATAGGGTTTCGTACAACGGCTTGCCTTCAAATTCTTCATTGACGTCGGTAAAGATCTTGCGGACGAGTGAGAATCCGTTGGAATGGAAACCCGAACTCGGCAGTGCGATGAGCTTATCGCCTTTTTTGATTTCGGAACCGTCGATGATTTCGTCTTTCTCGACAATGCCTACACAAAAGCCCGCCACATCATAATCGCCTGCTTGGTACATGCCGGGCATCTCAGCGGTCTCGCCACCGATCAACGCACATTGGTTGTCTTGACAAGCCTCGGTCATACCCAACACGATCTCCGCCGCTACATCTGCATCCAGTTTTCCGCAGGCCAGATAATCCAAAAAGAACAAAGGCTTGGCACCATGGCAAACAATGTCGTTGGCACACATGGCAAAGCAGTCAATGCCAATGGTTCTGTAATTGCCGGTGTCCAGCGCAATCCGCAGTTTGGTGCCCACGCCATCGGTACCGCTCACAAGCACCGGATTCTTATAACCGGATATCTCGTAAAATGCACCGAAACTGCCGATGTTGTTCAGTACATTCTTGTTCTGCGTGGCGGATACGGCCGACTTGATTTTATCGACGGCTTTGTAGCCTTCTTCTTTGTCTACTCCGGCGGATTTGTAGGTATTCATTTTTACTTTTTATTTTACTTCTTTCAGCTGCTTCGACCAAAAATAAAAAGCCGACAGCATTTTGCTGTCGGCCTCGTATCTACACATTTGCGCCCAAAAATTTCTCTCTGTGAGAGAAATGCCGGGCCTGAATGTCTTTTGAAAAATTCAAGATTCTATCTTTGATGCAAAGGTAATTTTTTATGTTTTAAATTCCTAATGCACGAGTTGCTGTTTCACACGAAGAATCTTCTCGTTAAACTCCGCGGCTTTATCGGGATCGGTGATGCCTTGACCTTCGATAAAATTATCGTTGAAGCGTGGCAGAATAAAGGTCTCCAAAATTTCGGCACCGCTGAAAGGCGCACGCTTGGTAAAAGCTTCCACCACATTTTTACCGCCGCCCGGGCCCGTTGCGGTGCTCATCAGGAATACATCTTTCCCGCCGAAATGCTTGCGGCCTTGGATGCGCGATACCCAATCAAAAATATTTTTGAACGCCGTGCTGTAACTGCTGTTGTGCTCGGCAAGCGAGAGAAGAATCAAATCTGCCGCATCGATTTTCTCTGCAAACTCCAATGCTTTGGCGGGGATGCCGTCGGTTTCTTCGCGATCGGAACTGTAGATCGGCATTTCATAATCATGCAGATCAAGCAATTCTACATCGGCGTCTTCAAACTGCGATGCCGCAAATTTTACAAGCTTTTTGTTAATGGATTTCTTTGAAGAACTACCGGCAAATGCGAGTATTTTCATAAAAGTTTTATAAAGTTTAAAGTTATAATCTTGGTTGTTCAATTTCATTGGCAATCTCTTCGGGAGTCTCATTGGTCTCATCCCTGATCAGGATTAACGTGACCACCGCTGCAATAATCATGCAGACGCCGCCCACTACAATATAATCGATGGCCATATTACCGAAAACATTTTTGACAATCGGGCCGCCGATCACACCGTTGATGATCTGCGGAATCACAATAAAGAAGTTAAAAATGCCCATAAACACGCCCATTTTGCGGAGTGGCAGAGCATCGATAAGCATGGCGTAGGGCATTGCGAGAATGCTGGCCCAAGCAAAGCCAAGCAACAACATCGGCA
>RDDY01000328.1 GCA_003852805.1 Chryseobacterium sp. | reverse complement strand
AAGAATTCCGCCTACAATCGATACGGCCATCATCACATTAAACTGCTCGAAAAGACGGCGTACCTGAATAGGGAACTTTTCGGGCAATACGATGGTGTCGTGGCCGAAGAACATTTGCGAGAAATGATTTACGATGCGGAAGGTGAGAAAGTCGGGGCGGGTAGGGCCGAAAAGGATGTGGTCCATCACCCAGTTGATATTGAAACCAATTACCAAGGCACCGACGGCGATGGCCAGAATGGACCGAATCAGATGTCCGCGCAGCTCGCCGATATGCCCGAGAAAGGACATGTTTTTATTACTCATTTTTCTCTATCCGTTAATTCCCTCGTCCAGCAGTTTATGCAGGTCGATAATGCCGCTGTAACTGCCTTGGTCGGTAACTACCAATTGACCGATGTTGTAGCGCTTCAACGTAGCCATGGCATCGCGTGCCATCGCCGTTTTTTCCACCGTCCGCGGGTTCCTGCTCATCACGTCGCGCGCTCTTACCTCGTCCAAAGGGTCGCCGTTGAGCAGCATCCGTCGCAAATCACCGTCGGTAATCACTCCCAAGATTTCCGTCCCTTCCGTAACCACCGTAATGCCGTGTCTGGAGCCGCTGATTGAAATGATTATTTCGCGGATGTTCGCATCGGCATTTACCTCGGGTTTGTTCTCGGACAAAAACAGACCGACGGTTGCCGTCAGGTTTTTGCCCAATGCGCCACCGGGATGAAAGCGTGCAAAATCCTCTTGTTTAAAGCCTTTCAGTTCCATCAGACAAACCGCCAGCGCGTCGCCCAAAACCATCTGCACGGTTGTGCTGCTGGTGGGCGCCAAGCGGTTGGGGCAGGCTTCTTTTTCCACCGAACTGTCCAGTACAATATCGGCTTGCTCTGCCAATCGGCTGTGGAGATTTCCGGTCATGGCAATAAGCTTGGAACCGTATTTTTTAAGGATGGGTGCAATGTTGACGATTTCGGGAGAGTTGCCCGAATTGGAGATGCAGAGTACCACGTCGTCCGGAGCCACGGCGCCCAAATCGCCATGAATGGCTTCTGCGGCATGAACAAATTGCGAAGGCGTTCCCGTGGAGTTGAGCGTGGCCACTATTTTATTGCCTACGTGAGCGCTTTTCCCGATGCCGGTTACAATCAGTTTTCCGCGGCCGTCGTCTATGGCTCTGACCGCGCGGACAAATTCGGGTCCCAACCCGGAGCGTGTGCGAATCAGCGAGTCTGTTTCTATTTCAAATGCTCTGATAGCCGTTTGCAACAGCGCGTTGTCATCCACCGGGCAATTGTTTTGGTTAATTAATTTTGTTATCTTTGATAGGATGCAAATTTAGCAAACTTAAACTTAAGGATGAACACTAATTCTGCCGACTTGGTTGCCGGCCTTCGGAAGTATTTCGGCTTCTCAAAATTCAAAGGATATCAGGAAAACATAATTCGGAGTCTTTTACAGAGCAAAGACGTTTTTGTATTGATGCCCACCGGCGGCGGCAAATCCTTGTGTTATCAGTTGCCTGCATTGATGAGCGAGGGCACCGCCATTGTGGTTTCACCGTTGATTGCATTGATGAAAAACCAAGTGGATGCAGTCAATGCTTTGTCTGACAAAGAAGGCGTGGCGCATGTGCTCAATTCATCGCTGACGCGTGCCCAGACAAAAGCCGTTATGGATGATGTCCGGAACGGCAAAACCAAACTGCTGTATGTGGCGCCTGAGTCACTTATTAAAGAAGAATACATCGGTTTCTTGCGCGAGGTTCCTATCTCGTTTGTGGCGATAGACGAGGCGCACTGCATCTCGGAATGGGGACACGATTTCCGTCCGGAATACCGAAACCTTAAGAGCATCATCGATAAAATTGCCAGTGTACCCGTAATTGCGCTCACGGCCACAGCCACGCCGAAAGTACAGGACGATATCCAGAAAACGCTGGGCATGGCCAATGCTGTGGTGTACAAAGATTCTTTCAACCGCCCGAATTTATACTACGAGGTCAGACCAAAAGTAGAGGTGGACCGCGAGATTGTAAAATTCATTAAAAACCGAAAAGGCAAATCGGGCATCGTATATTGCCTGAGCCGCAGAAAGGTGGAAGAGTTTGCGCAGCTTTTGCAAGTAAACGGTATCAATGCGCTGCCGTACCACGCGGGCCTCGATCAAAAAACGAGGGTGGCGAACCAGGATAAATTTTTGCGAGAAGATGTCGATGTCATTGTGGCGACCATCGCCTTCGGGATGGGCATCGACAAGCCCGATGTACGCTTCGTGATTCATTACGATTTCCCGAAAAGCCTCGAGAGTTACTATCAGGAAACGGGCCGCGCCGGAAGAGACGGAGGGGAGGGTTATTGTCTTGCTTTTTACGACCCGAAAGACATCGAGAAACTGGAAAAATTCTTGGCCCAGAAACCCGTTAGCGAGCGGGAGATCGGTTTGCAACTTTTAAACGAGGTGGTAGGCTACGCTGAAACCTCCATGAGCCGACGAAAATATCTGCTCCATTATTTTGGCGAACAATTCGACGCGATAAACGGCAAGGGCGCCGGCATGTGTGACAACTCTGCAAATCCGCCCGTGTTGCAAGGCGCATCGGACGACCTGAAGACAGCCCTTCGACTGGTGCAGACGATGGAAGAGAAATTCCGCGCCCGAGACTTGATCTCGGTTTTGATGGGCAAGGAAAACGCTGTCACCAAATCGTACAAATTAGAAAACAGCGAATATTTCGGTGCGGGAAAAAACCGCAGCGATAATTATTGGAAAACGGTATTCCGTCAGGCGGTGGTTCGTCAGTTTCTGTGCAAGGATATAGAGACTTACGGCATACTGAAGCTCACGGCCAAATCTTTGGATCTTCTGCGTAAGAACGAGCCGTTCGAGTTTATGATTGCCGAGGACAGAGTGTTTGACCTCACGGCAGCACGGGCGTCGTCGGAAAGCGCACAAGCGCAAGCCGGCGGAGGGTTGGATCAGGTGCTCTATGACCAGCTGGTAAAACTGCGCAAGAAGGTGGCGGCCAAGCATAATATTCCGCCGTACACGGTTTTTCAGGAATACAGTTTGGAGGATATGACCATTCAGTATCCGACCACGGTGGAAGAAATTGCCAAGATTTACGGTGCCGGCGAAGGCAAGGCACGCAAGTTCGGGAAGGAATTTGCCGATGCTATCAAGCAATATGTAGAAGAAAACAACATAGAACGTCCCGACGACATGGTGATGAAGCAAGTGGCCAACAAAGCGAGCCATAAGGTCTTCATAATCCAAAGCACCGATAAAAAAATAGACTTGGAGGACATAGCAAAAGCCAAGAATCTGAGTATGGAAGAGCTGCTGTCGGAAATGGAAAGTATTGTGTACCAAGGGACAAAACTCAACATCGACTATTATATTGACGAGAATTTTGATGAGGATGTGGTGGATGGATTTACCGAATTTATGATGGAGTCCGAGAGCGACAGTATGAAAGTCCTGTGCGCCGAATTCTCAGATGAACTGTCAGACGAGGAAATACGGATGCTGCGTATAAAATTCATCAGCGAGGTAGCCAATTAGACTACCGGTTCATTGGTCTGCAGCCGGCTTTTTATCTCGGTTAAAACCGTCGTCAGGTATTTGTAAGTCCTCAGATTGTCTCGGAAGATTTCTCGATCGACGCGCAGGTATATTTTCTCGCCTTTCTTCATCGATCGCAACACAGCGGTTTTCTCGGGCATGACGAAATACAAGATTCCGTGGGTGTAAACGTCGCGGTCGCGGATGTAGTTTTGGTAAACCTTCGTAAAATTACTTCTAAGTTTTTGCGTTCGGAGTTCTTCAATCGTGTGCAAATCGGTATCGGTCTTTACGATGCAGCTTATGATGTTTCGCAGATTCCCGAAGGTCAGTTTGTTGAATTCATCGTCCATTTTCTTTGCCGGCAGTTTTCGGCAAGCGGCGTTCCGTTCGACAATTTCAGCCGGCGGATGCAATTGAAAATAAGCAGTCACAACTTCGGCCAGCGTATCGGCATTTAACTCCGCCAATCGCACCATTTTGCCGAGCAGATAGGTATATTCGTTGAACAATTCTGCAATTTCCGACACGGAGGTGTCGGTGATCTCGGTACTTTCTCGTGCCACAAGCAACGCCGGCGCGATCCGGATATCGGTCAGTTCGCCGTTTTCATTTCGCACATCACTCGGCGCGCAGAGCTCCAATACTTTAGCATCGGTTTTGCAGAGAATGGGAACAGGTCTTTTGATTTCGTCAACATCCATGAACAGACGGCAGTAAAATCCGTACCAAGCCGACGGTTATTGCCCGAACCAGAGGTAGAATGCCGACACAACTGTGCCGATAACCGAACCCGAAATAACCTCCGCAAGAGTGTGCCGTTTGAGGATCAGTCGGGAAATGCCGACCAGCACCGTAATCCCAAGCCAAGCGTAGCCCCATTGCGGATTCAGGTTATAGAACATTGCCGCCACATAAATATTCAGAGCCGTATGCATCGAGCTTTTAATCCAATAATTGCTCAGCATCAACGCCAGCAGCAGCATACACAAGAATATATTCTCCAAGTTCGGCTTGCCATTCCCCGCATATTCATACACCATAAACAGCGAGAGCAGCGGCAGGATGAAATAATACAGACGCTTGCGCTGCACGCGGTCAGAAACGTCCAGATTCGTGAACTTTCCTCTCTTAACATTGAAGTAAATAAATAAAGCGACGGGCAATGCCAAACCAAGAACCACAGGCAACAGCGTGGTGGTGAACTTTGCCTCGGCGGCCTGCTCGCGCATGTACATGCTGTAGAGAAACAGTAATGAAAACAGTGGATTGAATACGGCAGACAATAAGCCTGCAATGCGCTGTAGTGTTGATTTCTTTTGGTTCATGAAGGCCGTCCGGCTTATTTGCGCTAAGATAGTTTAAACTGTAGTTTTTTCTTACTTTTGCATGTACTTTTAAAACAGTTATGAAAGAATTTTCCAAGGAAGTATACCTGCAATGGTACAAGGATATGACAATGTGGAGAAGGTTTGAGGACAAATGTCGCTCGCTTTATCTCAAACAAAAGATCAGAGGCTTCCTGCATTTGTACAACGGTCAAGAGGCCATTCCTGCCGGCTTTACGCACGCCATGGATATGGAGAAAGACAGTATGATCACGGCTTACCGTTGCCACATCCATCCGATGGCTATGGGTGTTGACCCGAAAAAAATTATGGCCGAACTTTGCGGAAAGGTAACCGGCACCAGCAAAGGCATGGGCGGCTCTATGCACGTATTCAGCAAAGAACACCGTTTCTACGGCGGACACGGCATTGTGGGCGGACAGATTCCGCTGGGCGCAGGGATTGCTTTTGCAGAAAAGTATTTCAATAAAGGCGGAGTGAACATCTGCTTTATGGGCGACGGCGCAGTACGTCAAGGTTCGTTGCACGAGACTTTCAACATGGCGATGAACTGGAAGCTTCCGGTGGTGTTTGTGTGTGAAAACAACCAATACGCCATGGGTACTTCGGTAAAGCGCACGGCCAACCACGAAGACATTTACAAGCTGGGCCTGGGCTACGAGATGCCCTCTGCACCGGTTGACGCCATGGACCCTGAAAAAGTGGCCGAAGCTGCTTACGAAGCCATCGAGCGCGCAAGACGCGGTGACGGCCCTACCTTCTTGGAAGCCAGAACCTACCGTTTCCGCGGTCACTCGATGTCCGATGCCGAGCCTTACCGCAGTAAAGAAGAGGTCAGCATCAAAAAAGAAGACGACCCTATAGAAACGGTGAAAGGCAGGATATTGGCAAACGGCTGGGCCACCGAGGACGAGCTGAAATCCATCGACGACAATTCAAAAGCCTTTGTGGAAGAATGTGTCGACTTTATGGAACAGTCGGATTATCCGAATCCCGAGCAGATGTATGATCTGGTTTACTCGCAACAAGATTATCCGTTCGTAGACAAGTACGAAAACTAATTCTCTGTAGAAAGAAAAGCAGCAGATGCGGCTGCATGATTTATAAAGACGAAAAAATACTATGGCAGAAGTAATTACCATGCCCCGCCTTTCTGACACGATGACCGAAGGCAAAGTGTCCAAATGGCACGTAGCGGTGGGCGACAAAGTGAAAGAGGGCGATATCTTGGCCGAGATAGAAACAGACAAAGCCGTTCAGGATTTCGAATCCGAGTTTGACGGTGTGCTGTTGTATATTGGTGTGGAAGAAGGAGACCAAGCGCCCGTAGATACGGTCTTGGCGATTATCGGCGAAGAAGGCGAAGATATTTCATCTTTGATCGGTGGTCAACAAGGAGAGCCGTCGCCGGGTCCGGGTAAAACCTCTGACGACGCGCCCGACATCCCCGAAGGAAACAAAACCGAAGGAGAGCAAACTGCCGTAGAAACCACCGAGCCTGTAGAGCATGAAGGCGATAATGAAATTCCTGACGGAGTGGAAATCATCACCATGCCTCGCCTGTCTGATACCATGACCGAGGGCAAAGTCGCGAAATGGCACAAAGCCGTAGGCGATGAGGTGAAAGAAGGCGATATCTTGGCCGAAATAGAAACCGACAAAGCCGTACAAGACTTCGAATCTGAGTTCGACGGAACGTTGCTTTACGTGGGTGTTCAAGAAGACGAAGCGGCAAAAGTAGAGTCGGTTTTGGCAATCATCGGTCCTGCGGGCGTCGACGTTTCGGCGTTCACTTCCGGCAAATCGGCTCCGAAGAAAGACGAAAAGCCTGCCGAGGCGCAGAAACAGCCGGGAACCTCTTTCCCTGCCGAAAATAAAAAAGAGGAAACTACTTCCGAGGAAACCGACCGCATAGCCGTATCTCCGCTGGCCCGTAAAATGGCTGCCGAGAAAGGAGTGGACCTTTCCAAAGTAAAAGGCTCCGGCGACGGCGGACGTATCGTGAAAAAAGATATCGAAGAGTACCAACCTGCTACTCAACAACCGGAAGCGGCGAAATCTGCCGCAACGCAAAAGGCGGCAATGCAAGCATTTACCCCCGGCGAGGATACCGAGACGCCGAACAGCCAAGTGCGCACTATCATTGCCAAGCGTCTGTCCGAGAGCAAGTTTACGGCTCCGCATTATTATCTGATCGTCGAGATCAATATGGACAAAGCCATTGCGGCGCGCAAGGACATCAACAGCCTGCCCGATACCAAAGTATCGTTCAACGATATGATTATCAAAGCGGTTGCCATGGCATTGCGCAAACATCCGCAGGTGAACAGCTCTTGGGCCGGTGACAAGATCATCCATCACGGCAATATCAATGTAGGCGTAGCGGTTGCCGTACCCGACGGACTGGTGGTGCCGGTGCTGAAGAACACTGATTATATGACGTACTCAGACATCAGCGCGTCGGTTAAAGATATGGCTTCACGTGCCAAGTCCAAAGGGTTGAAGGCCAATGAAATGGAGGGTTCTACCTTCACCGTTTCCAACTTGGGAATGTTTGGTATAGAAACCTTTACTTCCATAATCAACCAACCCAACTCTGCAATATTGTCGGTTGGCGCCATTGTGGAAAAACCGATTGTAAAAGACGGACAGATTGTGGTGGGGAATACCATGAAACTTTCCATGGCTTGCGACCATCGCGTGGTGGACGGCGCTACCGGTGCCGAGTTCCTGCAAACGCTTCGCATGTATTTGGAGAATCCGCTGAGCTTGTTGGTTTAAAGCGTTGACATTACAATAAAACATAGCCGTCCCGATATTTTTATCGGGGCGTTTTTTTATGTGCGCGAATGGCCGCGGGTTTGCAGCATTTGATAAAAAATAGGTTTATGTGTTATAGCGTGAAAACCAAGTTCCGCATGAAGGAAGCCGAGAAAGTGTTTGATGCGCACTACGACGGCAGCGCTGTGGAAGCAGAAGAGACAATAACGGGTTTCGATAATCCGTCGTTGGCAATCATCTCAGACGAAAACCTGAACCTTATAACGGCAGCGGAGTGGGGGTTGAACCCGTCGATCCGAGAATCGGTGAAAAATGCGACGGTAGGATTGAATGCTCGTGCGGAAACCTTAGAGAATGTAAATCTTTTTAAGACCGATGTCGACAAACATTGTGTTTTGTTGGTTAGCGCATATTATGAATGGCAGCATGTAACAGTCGGGAGAAAGACCCAAAAGGTGAAGCATGAAATCACCATGGCAAACCTGCCTGTTTTTGCGCTAGCCGGCATTTACTCGGTTTACGGCGGACAGAAATATTTTACCGTTGTCACCACCGAGGCCAATAAACTGATGGAGCAAATCCACAACACAAAGAAGCGAATGCCGATAGCGCTTTCGCCTGCCGCCGCCGAAGAATACCTCGCAGGGCAAAGCATTCATGAATTTGAGTTGTCTAACTACAACCCGAAACTTAGGGCAGAAAATCTGGAACCGGAGAAAGTTCCGCCCGGCCTTTTTTGATCTCAGCTTTCCAAACTTTATTCCGAAGGATTGTTTATTTTTGGAATTATGATCAGAGCCAAAAACATTCATAAATTCTACGGTGATCTACAGGTACTCAAAGGCGTGGATCTTCGGATACGGCCGTCGGAGATCGTATCGATTGTCGGAGAATCCGGCGCCGGCAAATCTACGTTGCTCCAGATTTTGGGCACTTTGGACAAGCCGACCGATCCCGGACATTATGATACCAGCATTTACATTGACGAAAAAAACTTTGTGGAAATGAGCGACGCACAGTTGTCGCAGTTTCGCAACCGGAATATCGGTTTCATTTTTCAGTCGCATCAGCTGCTGCCCGAATTCACCGCGCTGGAAAACGTATTGTTGCCGGCGCGCATCAGCCGTAATTTCGACAAAGAAGAAACCTTGGCCAAAGCTCAAGATCTTTTCGGCGACCTGAACATTGCCCACCGATTGCAGCACAAACCAAAAGAATTAAGCGGCGGCGAGGCGCAACGCGTGGCCGTTGCAAGAGCTTTAATCAATTCGCCGAAGATCATTTATGCAGATGAACCCACGGGAAATCTCGACTCAAAAAATGCCGAAAGTCTGCACGAATTGTTCTTTAATCTAAGAGACAAATACAAACAAACCTTTGTCATCGTGACGCACAATCCTAACTTGGCCGAGCAGACGGACCGCAAGCTGACGATGGTGGACGGACAAATAGTAGACGAAAGTTAAGCCGATGCCATGAGCCTGAAATACTTAGCCGAGGACGATCGGCCGCGCGAAAAGTTCCTGTTGAAAGGCAGAAACGCCCTATCGGATTCCGAATTGCTGGCCATCATCATGGGTTCGGGCAGTCGCAACGAGAGCGCTGTAGAACTGGGTCGACGCATACTGGCCAGCGTAGATAACAGTTGGCACAATCTGAGCCGACTGTCGATTCAGGACCTCAAGCAATTTAAAGGCGTGGGCGAGGCCAAGGCAATCTCCATTGCGGCGGCCATGGAAATAGGCCGACGAAGAGCGTCCCAAGAGGTGCCGGAGCGTCCGCAGATCAGAGGTAGCAGGGATGCGTACAACATCCTCCATCCGCATTTGGCCGATCAGCCGACCGAAGAATTTTGGTGTCTCTTTCTCAACCAAAACAACCGTGTGGTGCACAAGGCGCAACTGACGCAGGGCGGCATCACACAATCTGTGGTAGACATCCGCATCTTGTTCCGCACGGCATTGCAGCATTTTGCCACCGCCATTATTGTGGCTCACAACCATCCTTCGGGCAATCTGCAAGCGAGTAGCGAAGACATCAATATCACCAAGAAAATAAAAGAAGCGGGGCAGTTGCTGCAGATCGATCTTTTGGATCATCTCATTATCAGCAATCAAGGATATCTAAGCTTCACCGACGAGAATATCCTATGATACGGAAAGTACGCCGCGAAGCGCTGGACGAAGAGAGATATTCCGCTTGTTTACAAGAATCAGAACAGTACAACAGCTATGCTGAACTGCAATTTTTAGATAAAGTTTGCACAAAATGTGAGTTTCTTGTATTTAATGATTACGAGGCCGTCATGCCGCTGAACCTCGTCCGGAAATTCGGCGTTCGCGTTGTTATCATGCCGATGCTTTGTCAGCAGTTGGGTGTCTTCTCACGCCGTGACGATCCCGCCGTCAATGGAATGTTCTTACAGTTTTTGCAGCAGAAGTTTAACATTCTGACTTACAGTTTTAATGCAGGCAATAAGTTTAATGCTGACGTAAACTATCGGCCGAATTATATTTTGCACTCAGCGCCGTACGCGGAAGTTTATAAAAAATATTCGGCGAGCAGAAGAAGAAATATAAAAAAAGCGGCGGCACCAAGCGTTGAGTTTTGTGATGAGTTAATTTCACAGGATTGGCAGGCGTTCGTGTCAGAAAACTTAAAAGGCAGTCGTGAGAAAGAAAAGGTAAAAACCATTCGGTTGATCGAGCGGCTGCATTCTGCGGGTATGCTCACGATGCGCGGCGCCTTGATAGACGGACGATTGCAATCGTTACTGTTTCTAATTGTCGGAAGGAATGCGGTGTACCTTCCTGTGTTTGTCAACCATCGTGATTTGCAAGAAAAAAATCTGCCGTCCGTCATGATCGACAAAGTGTTGCAAACTTTTGTCGATACTCATGATTTCAATTTTGTAGGAAGCAGCATCCCCAGCGTCGCCGCTTTCAACGAACGCTTCGGAGCCGAGAAACAACAATATGCCTCAATCGTCAAGCGCCCGATCGACCTTTTGAAATCGATCTTGGGAAAATCGTAAAAACAATCTTATTTTTGCACAAATTTTTAAAATGATACCGGAATTTAAAGCACATCCTTGGCACGGCATCAGCGCCGGAGAAAACGCGCCCGATACTGTAAACGTATTTGTAGAGATTGTACCGTCGGATACAATTAAATATGAAATAGATAAAGAGACAGGTTATCTGAAAGTAGACCGTCCTCAGAAATTTTCCAACATCATCCCGGCCTTGTACGGCTTCGTCCCAAAAACCTACTGTGACGTGCGCGTGAAGGAACTGGCAGGCGCATCAGACGTGGAAGAAGGAGACCACGATCCGCTCGACATCTGTGTACTGAGCAGCCACCACGTTACCAGCGGCAATATTTTATTGGAAGCCAGACCCATCGGTGGTTTCAAGATGATCGACAAAGGCGAGGCGGATGATAAAATTGTAGCCGTTCTTCTGGGCGACCAAGTGTACGGGCATATCCAAGATATTTCTGAACTGCCACAAGCGGAGGTTTTCCGTCTCAAGCATTATTTCTTGACTTACAAGAATCTGCCCTACGAAAAGGCGAGCTGCCGTATCGATGATATTTACAATGCCGAGCACGCCAAGCAGGTAATTGTGGCGTCTATGGAAGATTACAGCGACAAATATTTAAAATAAAGAAGATACGATCGTTTTTTTATATAAGGAGACCTACGGGTTTCCTTCTTTCATTTATACATTTACGGTATGAAATACAGTTTCAAAAATGATTACGCCGAAGGCTGCCACCCACGGATTTTAAAAGCGTTGACGGACAGCAACATGGTACAGC
>RDDY01000222.1 GCA_003852805.1 Chryseobacterium sp. | reverse complement strand
TGATAGAGAACGTTTGTATTTTTAGCCGCACCATCGCCAATACGCCAAACGTTATAGGGCATTTACAACCCCACTCAATTCATCAATCCAATCTTCCACCATTTTTAAAGCATAATCTCTTTCACTACAATCATTTTTTTCATCCCAATTTTTCATTCTTCCCTGCAACTCCTTTAGGAAGTCAAGGTCATTTTTTGACTGCTCCCACTTTTGCATTTCAAAGTCAGATTTTTGTTTGAAGATTACCTGTTTCAAGTCTTCAATTTCAGATTTTAGTTTATCAGTATTCATTTCGATTAAATTAAAACGCCCTATAACATACGCTATACAAAAGCAGGGGCGTACTGCTAAAGCGAGCGTTCGTGCATCTATTTATCATTTGTGGTAGGCTGAAAGGGAGTGCATCTTAATCCCTGCCTTCGTATAGCGTCAGACCGTTATATGACATTTTTGACGAAAACCGTACCAACAAAGAAATTCCCTAAGAATGGCAAAACAAAAAATTGAAACAATAAAAGAACTTATTTACTATTCGTATGCAAATTTAGCAATGGCACATACAGCTGTTGATAGAAAGCAAGATAAATACGAAAAATTCAATTTTATGATTAGAGCAAAATTATTCAAAGGTCTGAAAGACGGAACAATGAATATGCGAACTATTTTCGATGACGAAAAAATAAAACTTCAAATAGGACAAGTCTGTAATTATTGTGGTTCAAACGAAAGATTAGCTTTAGACCATATATTTCCTCAAAAATATGGCGGAAAAGATGATGCCGAAAATCTCATTTTTGCTTGTCGAGTTTGTAACAGTTCAAAAGGCAAAAAAGATTTAATGGAATGGATGAATTTTAAAGGTCAATTTTTGCCTTTAATGATAATCAGACGTTATTTGAAATTGACTTTTAATTATTGCAACACACACAATTTACTTGACAAAAACATTGAAGATTTGAAAACTATGGAATTGCCGTTTAAAATCGAATTTTTACCAACGGAATTTCCCAAACCAAATGAATTAGTATTAAATATTACGGAAAAGGAAAATGTATAAAATTGCCAATTGGAATCTTGAAAGACCTAAATCTAAAACCGAAAAAACAAAACTTGCAATTGAAAAAATACAAGAAGTAAAAGCAGACATCATTGTACTTACAGAAACTTCCAAAGCAGTTGATTTATCTGAAATTTACCCTTTCCAAATTAGCACTTTATCTTACGACAGAACACCAGACGAACAATGGGTTACAATTTGGTCAAAATGGGAAATAATAAAAAAAATAGAAACTTTTGATAATTTCAGAACTGTAAGCGGAATCATAAAAGCCCCTTTTGGAAACATTTCCGTTTTTGGAACTATCATTCCTTATCATCAAGCAGGAGTTTCGGGAGTTCGTTATGGTAATTTGAATTACAAAACTTGGGAATATCACGAAAAAGATTTGTAAGCACAAAGCAAAAATTGGGAAAAACTATTGGAAACAGAAAAACTTCCATTATTTGTAATTGGAGATTTTAACCAAAGTCGATTTAATAATCAAGGTTACGGAACACCAAAAGTCAGACAAATTTTAACCGATTTACTTACTAAACTTAATTTGAAATGTGTAACTGAAATTGACTTTTCTAAAAAACATCTAACCGAAGACCCGAAAAAAGGAAAAACACGGAATAATATTGACCATATTTGTATTTCAAACAACCTACTGAATCAAATGAAAACTTATACAGTTGGAGCTTGGAATCACTTTACAGAACAAGGAAAATTTATGTCTGATCACAATGGAGTTTACATTGAATTTGAAATATAAAAACGTCATATAACAAAGGCTTGGCGAAATGCGGGGTTAAGTG
>RDDY01000224.1 GCA_003852805.1 Chryseobacterium sp. | reverse complement strand
AGACATTCTCGTCAACAACGCCGCCGTCTACAAAAACGCTGGCGCCTGTGATATAATCTGCCAAGTCGCTGGCGAGAAAAACGGCCATGTTGCCGATGTCCTCGGGAGTGCCTATTCGGTCATACGGAATTAGCGTCATCAGATCTTGATACGCTTCCGCGGTTTCCCACGCCGGTCTGTTGATGGGCGTTTGGATAGCGCCGGGGCAAATGCTGTTGACGCGAATTTTGTCCTTGCCGTATTCCTGCGCCAGTGTTTGCATCAGCATTCGTATGGCGCCTTTGCTGGAAGCGTAATTTGCGTGGCCCGCCCACGGAATGATTTCGTGTACGCTGCTGATGTGGATGATTTTGCCCGCAGCCACGGAGCGCGCCTTGTCGATGCCGCGGCGCAGGAATTCTTTTATCGCCTCGCGCGCGCATAGAAATTGTCCGGTAAGGTTCACGTCGATTACCTGCTGCCATTGCCCGAGAGTCATCTCGGTAAACGGCGCGTCTTTTTGGATGCCTGCGTTGTTTATGAGGATGTCTACCGTGCCGTATCTTTCTATGGTCTCGCGGAACATTGCAAGAACCTCTTCCTCTTTGCTGACGTCTGCACGGAAAACCATTCCGCTGCCTCCGTTATCGGTAATTTCCTTTAAAACTTCTTCGGCCTCTTGCGCACTGTGCGGCGAGGAATGGTTGATCACTACCGTTGCGCCGGCGGCTGCCAGTGCTTTGGCAATGCCGTGACCGATGCCGCTGCTGGCACCGGTTACAATGGCTATTTGGTTGGTGAGTTTTACTTCCATATCATTAAATGTTTGGTTGGCCTGAAAAATGATAGCAGCATACAAAATTATAAATTTGCGAAGTCTTAAATTTTAAAGTCCCAAATCATGAAAGTAACCCTCAACCGCATCAACGGTGAATACCTTTTTGAATGTGCCAACAAAAACGGCCAAAAAATTCTGCTGGACAATACAACCCATATTGATGCCAAAGGAGTGAGCCCCATGGAAAGCCTGCTGATGGCAGTGGCGGGCTGCAGCGGTATAGATATTATCTCGATCCTGAAAAAGCAGCGTCAAGAACTGACGGTTTTCTCTGCCGAAGTGGAAGGCGAGCGCGTGGAGGAAGACGATGCCAAGCCTTTTAAAAAAATCAAAGTCACTTACTTTTTGGAAGGCAATATCGACTTCGGGAAAGCCGCCCGTGCCGCGCAACTCTCTTTTGACAAATATTGTTCGGTGTCAAAAACGCTTCAACCCAAAGTAGAATTTGAGTATGAAGTGATCGTCAACGGAATGAGAGCAAAGGCCGATGAGTAAAAAATACTTACGGAAAAAGTGATTCTTTGATTTGATGGCCAAAAATGCTTCGGCTCACAGAATCGATCGTATAAGATGAAGAAAAGCTGTCTCGTATCGACGAGGCAGCTTTTGGCTTTTTTGATTTATTCTAATAAGAAAAAGGATCGGCGTTTTCGTTCTAAGCGTTCACCTCCATCGGTACTTCCATAATCAGAAATTCTGCGTCATCCGTTGCTTCGACGGTGAACGAGGCTGCATCGGTAATTCCTATGCCGTCGCGCGTGTTTATCTCTTCGTCGCCGATTTTAAGCTTACCATCGATGACAAAAATATGAACGCCGTTTGACGAATCGTTCAAGCTAAACTCCTTAGAAAAACCTTTATTGAAGCGCGCCATGTAGAACCAAGCATCTTGGTTGATCCATGCGCCGTGGTCCTCGGGATCGGGTGAAACAATTTGATGGAACTCGTCTTTGGTACCGTCCATACCTGTGCTCAACTGCTGGTAGCGCGGTTCTACATTGCGGGCACAGGCGTTGTGCAAAGCGAGAGGAATGCTGACAGCA
>RDDY01000351.1 GCA_003852805.1 Chryseobacterium sp. | reverse complement strand
GCCGAAACAGAAAAGAATTTTAATTAAATACAATAGCACTGAGAAGACCTAATAACAGATCGAGAATGCCGATGCGGAAGCAAGAAGACCCGCATCAGATCAATCAGAAGATTAAAGCGCGTGAAGTGCGCCTTGTGGGCGACAATGTAACGCCGGGCATCTACCCTACCTCCGAAGCTCTGAAAATGGCCGAAACCCAAGAATTGGATTTGGTAGCCATTTCAGACAAAGCAGATCCGCCTGTATGCCGTATCTTGGACTATAAAAAGTTCTTGTACGAGCAGAAGAAAAAACAGAAAGAACTGAAAGCCAAACAGGTAAAAGTGGTCGTGAAAGAAATCCGTTTCGGGCCTCAAACCGACGAGCACGATTATGAGTTCAAAAAGAAGCACGCCGAGAAATTCTTGGAGGAAGGTTCCAAACTGAAAACCTATGTTTTCTTCAAAGGCCGCTCCATCGTCTTTAAAGACCAGGGTGAAATCTTGCTGTTAAAGCTTGCACAAGATTTGGAGCACGTAGGTAAAGTAGATCAGTTGCCAAAACTGGAAGGCAAACGGATGATCATGATGATGAGTCCGAAGAAGCCTGCGAAATAAGCATTCCTACTATATAAGCAAAAAGACCTCTCAGTGAGGTCTTTTTTTTAATGTCTTCAGATCTTTAATCTTTTACACAACGCACGGAGAAAAGCTGACTTCTTTTATTTTGGTTATTGCGAAGCCCGCTGTCCCCCTGTGTAATATGGTATGCATATGCCTGCCTGCTTACCGTTGGCGAAAATTGACTGTGGGCACTGCTTGCCGACCAAAACGATGCAGATTCACCAATAGAATACGCTTTATCATTTCCGGTGCCCGAGAGAACAATACCGAAACCTCCGTCTATAGGGGATTTGCTTGATCCTCTCGGCGAAATTTTAAAGAGTGGCTCTGGATCCCTGAATGCTCGGTCTATATTTTTAGAATCACCCGTCGAATATTTTTCGGGATTTTCAAAAACCTCATCTAAGAGCAAGATCCACTCGCTATCATTCGGCAGATGCCAGCCGTCCGGACAAATACCTTGTGTTTTGCCGTGGGAAATCCGCTTTTCTTCGACATTGTGGAGTTCACCTGTCTTGCCGCCCTTGCCGCCGGTAGCTGCATCCCAATTATAGAGAAGACCGACGCGAGGATTCGATTCGTAGAATGCACTTTCCGATAAATTGCCTTCGTTCAAGTTCGGATAACCATAAAAGGCCTTATCCAATATTTCATATACATCGCCCGATGGTAGCACCAAAGTCCGACCTGCAAGGTGCTTCGCCCCCGCAGCGTATGTCTTTGCAGAAAGATTGGTTGTCATCCAGCGGCCGGCTTTTCCGAAATCGGCCGAGAAGAACAAATTATTATCCTGATCCTCATGCCACGCGACGCCTTTACTGTCCGGTGTGTCTTTTGGAAGGTTGCCACCATTTCGTTTCAAGAGTTGCGTATGAAGCTCTTTCAAAGTTGAGATGCGCATAAAATTTTCCTTCGGCGGTTTTTGCAATCCGAAACTCTGCACGAATAATAATGATGCAGGTCCCACCACAAATTGAATAATCGTTTTCTTTTTCATAATTATATGGATTAAGGTGAATGATAACTATTTGACCTGAGTTTACCGAAGCGCCATTCATCCTTATCAGAGTAGGCTATAAGCCAACTGAAATCGGTAGGAAAAATGACGGCATCGCCGTACCAAGGGTTGAAGAGATCGGTTGTTGCTTTTTGCGCTAGATTCTTCAGATCGGCTTTGATCAAAAACGCGTACTGCAACCAGCAGAGATAAACCTTTTTCTCTGCAAATCGATGCGTTTGCATAAGGTGCCGCAATACTTCACCGG
>RDDY01000247.1 GCA_003852805.1 Chryseobacterium sp. | reverse complement strand
TTTGAAGGGTTGGAAAATTTTAAAGCTAATTTTATTGGCGTTGGCTTTGCAAGCTCTTTGGCAAATTTTGGCTCTGTGCGGTTGGTTTGTGCGACTTTGACAATGTGCTTGCAAATAGCGTTGGCTTATATTTTTATCCCAAACTTCTTCAGTTTCTTCAATGATTCATACGCTCTAATTAACGCTTGTTCTTTTATTTTTTCCTTTTTGGCTAATGCGGTTTGAACCGTTTTTACATTGGCTAATTCAAGGTTGTCAAATACTTTTGTTTGGCTGGCTACATCTATAATTCGTTTCCAATCGTCTTTTGAAACCAATAGAAGTTTGTCGTAGATAAATTTCACTTCAATAATTTCTTTGTCTTCCAATTTTGATAATGATTTTACTTCGTCAATAAGTGCTGGATTTTCCTGAACATAGTCTAACACTTTTTTACCAAAGGTAATTTCTTGTGATGTTAGATTTCTATTTTTGTTCAGTCTGCCAACTAAATCAAAAGCAATGCTCCAATTGAAACCGTCTGGTTTATGGGTGTCAATGTAAATTCTGAAACCGTCCCAAAATTTCAATCCCATTTTTTGGATTTCGCTGATTACAAAAACAGAATCTTCTATGTTGTTCGTGTCAATTTCCTTTTCGTTTTCTCGTTGTACTTTTTCTTCTTCCGAAATCAAATACTCGCTTAAAACCGAAATTAAATCTTCTGAATAGGCTGTGTTTTTCAATTTTTCCCACGAAGTAGCACGTTTTGCGTATTCGGAAATCAAACTTCCGCTTGCTTCGGTAATGATATGATTGTACACGAACACCAACAATTTATACAAATGACGACTTAAAACATCATCAATTCTTTGTTCTTCGTAAATCTTCCACAAATCTATTCTGTTGTTTGTCAAATGATGGAAATACGAAACAGTGTAAGCAACCGAAAGAGCTTTCAAACTCGTGTCGCCAATCGCATTCACGCCTTTTCTTCCGAATAGTTGGTCAATTGTTTTGAACAAAATGGCATTGGCAATCAGCTTGCGATAAAAATTCTCGCCCGGTAATTTGTTTTTGCTGACTAAATCGGTAATTTTTTTTGTGTAGTGAATAAAGTTTTTCTGTGAACCCTGTGCTACAAAATGCGGTTCTAATTCCCAACCGTTGATGTATTTTGCTACGTCCGATTTTACGAATTTTAAAGCTGACGGATTTTGCTCTTTAAATTTCTTTTGTTGTGCTGGCGTTTGTTTGTTCAGTGTTTCCCGATATTGTCCGTTGGCACGTTCAAAAAACCATAAACGAGATTGATTTTTATTTTCTGGATTGACAACGTACTTTTTCCTTGATAGATTTTCAATCTGCACGAAATACGGATTGTTTGAAGATAAATCTAATTCCGAAACTTTGTTTTGACTGTTTGCAAAACGTGAAATATTAGGTACTTCAATGTTTTTCTGTTCTTTATCTTTGATAACTGTCAGTTTCATTTGAACAAAAATTTTGCTCAAATCAACATCTTTAAATTTCTTTTGTGTGTGATAAAGCGAAGCCGTTGTTTGTCCTCCGTTCACAATTTGGAAATCGTACAATCGTGAAATCACAAGCTGATTATCCACCAATTTCGTTTCAACACTTTCGGCTGTGGCGGTAATCCCGTTATTGTACGGTAAAAACATTTGCGGTTTGTTGCGAATGGTATCTCTAATTCCTTTGTTGAATTTTCCAGCCTGTCCCAAAAATGCACGGACATTGCTTTCCAACAATTCATTTGAAAATTCTTTATACAGTTTCGCTAAAATCTCGCCTGGTACGATTGCCAGATAACAGTCGTACATTTCATCAATGCTTGGAACTTGCAGACATTGCAAGCCTTTTCCGTCCTCGCTAAAATTTTCAAAT
>RDDY01000258.1 GCA_003852805.1 Chryseobacterium sp. | reverse complement strand
CGAAATCATAAAGATACTTGTAGAGCATGACGGCTCCATAATTACTTTATTCGGTCCCAACAGTAGTATAGATATAGGGTCTTATGTAATGAGCGGATTGGACACACCGCTGGCCATTGCCACGAAAATCGAGGAACTCTTCAGAGACCTGAATTACAAATACAACCGTCTGCCGTTCGTAGATGCCAGACCCATTGGCGCGGCCGAAATTAAAAAACACATCACTTATCTGCCGTATCTGGGTGAAAACATTGTGGTGGTAAAAGATTACGCCATTATTATGGACAGCGCAAAGCGTGTTGCGATATCAAGAGACGCCTTTAACCGAATACTGCCGGCATCGTGGAAAAGATTGGACGAGACCAAGTTCTACACAACGCAACTCTCTATCGAAGATCGACGCATTCTTGTTTCCCAAGCGAGGCGCTTTGACAAATGGGAGCAAATATTGTCCGACGGTGAACTGATGCGTTATTTCGTGTATGTATGCTGTAACTGTTATCCGCAAGGCAAGACCGTCCCACCGCCATATGAATTCTTTGTGAAACTGGGTGCGGAAGGCTGGATGCTCGATATTCCGAAGCCGGACCCGGGCGATGCATTGGCGGTCGAAGCATATAACGATGCTATTTATGAATTCGAAGAATGGAGAGAAACGGCGTGCAGGCATCCCGATATGATTTTTCGGCAGGGCGTACTTGCAAATCACAAGCGATTTGAGTCCTTTAAATCAGTGCTCGGCGAAATTGATCCGGATAATTACCCAACTCTGATCAACCACCTTATTCTTGATTACGATCAACCGTTGCAGCCCGATGTTACTCTTAAAGCGCTTCAGGAACTGCAAAGATTAAAATCGCGAAAACACCCCTACACAAGAACCGTCCTGCGCGATAAACACAGTAAGAAAATTGTGGATTATACTTATCCCGGAATTACATCAGAGATAAAGAGGTTTGACGAGAATATGTTTATGGTACTGAGCGACAATCATTTTTATATTCTGGAAGAAAAAGAAACCCATGGCAGCATACAAAAGTGGGTTGTATTTAAAGCCGATCATTTTATAATGATTATAACCGATAAAGATGAATCCGTAGGATACATTGACCCGAACGCTAAATCTTTCAAAATCGGAGTGAGATTTCCGGTACAGCTCGAAGAAAAACCTGACGATACAGAAACTGAATATGAAGTTATCCCCGAAGACATCGAGGTCATTTCACACTTTCAGGATCTGATAGATGGTTTGGAAGGCATTCTTACGGCATCGGTGGAAATGCAGCATCCTGTACATTCCTATTATTACTATGCGCCTATTATATAATCTGCTTCATACCGGCTGTGCCTGCAAGAAGAACTATCTTTGGAACTTAGAGCTCAGTCATGAAAAAACTCGTCATACTTTCCGGTGCGGGGATCAGCGCCGAGAGCGGCATCAGCACTTTCCGAGACAGCAACGGTCTTTGGGAAAATCACGATGTGCAAGAAGTAGCGTCGCCGCAGGGCTGGCGCGCAAATAAGGAGCTGGTGCTGAGATTCTACAACGATCGGCGTCGACAGCTTTTGGAATGTGAGCCTAACGACGCCCACAGAGCGATTGCAGAACTTGAGAAATATTTCAATGTCACCGTCATCACTCAAAATGTCGATGATCTTCACGAACGCGGCGGTGCCACAGACGTGGTGCACTTGCACGGAGAACTGCTTAAGGTTCGCAGCGAAGAGGACGACGCGCTGATTTACGATTGGCATACCGACCTGACGGTGAATGACCGCAACGATAAGGGCCACAGCCTGCGGCCGCATATCGTTTGGTTTGGCGAGATGGTTCCCGAATTGCCGCGCGCCGCCGAACTTGTGTCCACGGCAGATGTGGTGATTATCATCGGGACATCGCTCCAGGTTTATCCCGCAGCGTCACTCATCGATTATGCGCCGAGCGAGGCGGTCGTTTACTACATCGACCCGAGACCTGCCTGCACACAATCTTTCCACCGGAACATTCAAGTAATTCCGGCATCGGCCACGGAAGGCATGAAGATTATTTGGGGGGAATTGATGGAACTCAGCGCCGACTGACTACGGCAGAACGGTAACGGCACTCAGTTCCTTCGACCGCGCTTCGGCCGCCAAAATTCCGTCAGACAATATTTTTGCTAAATGCTGTTGTTCAAAATGGCGCAGGGCGGCTTCGGTTGTTCCGCCGCGCGATGCCACATCCGAGATCAGATCCGACAAATCTTTCTCGGAATTCTGAATCAGATAATAAGCGCCGAGCATGGTCTGCTTCACAAACTGTTTCGCCACATTTTCATCGAGGCCCATCGTTTTTCCGGCTTGAATCATGGCATCGACGATGTAATAGAAATAAGCCGGGCCGCTGCCCGACAAAGCCGTGACACTGTCCAGCTGCGTCTCATTGTCCAAAACCATCGACATACCCGTGCAGCTCAACAGGCGTTCTATTTGCAATAAATCTCGGACATCGATTTCGGCAGAAGGGAAATATCCTGTCACGCCGGCACCCACCAAAGACGGAGCATTCGGCATGGCTCGCACCACACGCTTGTGCCGCAGTTTGCGTTGAATCTCGCTTAGGGTAATGCCAGCCATGATCGACAATACCAAAACATTTCCATCGATTTGCACTCGGGCAGATTCCATCATCTTACCAAAGTCCTGCGGCTTTACGGCAAGAATCAGAACGCCTTCGGCAATGGTTTCCAGCTCGTCAAAGCACAGAATTTCAGCCTGCGGAAACTGCCTTCTCAGTTCCTGATGATTCCGGTTGCTTCTTGTGACCAAGCGTAAATCGCTCGGCTTGATTTTCTCGTATTTGCAGAACGAGCGCGCGAAGGAGACGCCCATTTTGCCCGCGCCTAAAATAGTCACTTTCATAACAGACAAAGATAAACCGCGCAGGGAAAACCCTGCGCAGTAATTTAGATTTCGGAAACAGCCGCGGGCTGCAACTCTTTTATTTCTTTCAGGCTTGCTTGTATCTCGGCGCGTGTCAGTTCGTGTTCTTGCAATTTGCCGTCGTGATAATCGGCATAGGCCATCATATCCACAAACCCGTGACCGCTGAGGTTGAAGAGAATGGTCTTCTGCTTTCCTTCCTCGCGCGCCTGCTCCACTTCTCTCAAGACTTGGGCAATGGCATGGTTACTTTCGGGCGCCGGGATGATTCCTTCTGCCTTTGCGAAAATACTGCCGGCCGCGAAGCATTCCAACTGGTCTACGGACGCCGCTTCTATCAATCTGTCTTTCAGCAATTGCGAACAGAGAACGCTGGCGCCGTGATAACGCAGTCCGCCTGCGTGGATGGACGCCGGCTCGAAATTGTGACCGAGCGTATACATAGGCAACAACGGCGTATAGCCCTGCGTATCGCCAAAGTCGTACATAAATTCTCCTTTCGTCAGTTTCGGGCACGAGGCCGGTTCTACTGCCACAAACCTCTGTGAGCCGCCGCCTGTCAACTTTTCGCGCAAAAACGGAAACGCCAATCCCGCAAAGTTGGAACCGCCACCGAGCGGGGCAATGATAACATCGGGACTGTCTTGGGCAAGATCGAATTGCTTGATGGCTTCTTCACCGATGACGGTTTGGTGCAACAAAACATGGTTCAGCACCGAGCCCAACGAATACTTCGTATGCTCATCTTGCACCGCCATCTCAATGGCCTCGGAGATCGCCATGCCGAGACTGCCGCCGGTTTGAGGATTGTGCGCCAGGAAATTTCGTCCGGCTTCCGTCCTGTCGCTCGGCGACGGATGTACTTTTGCCCCGAAAGTATTCATCATGATTTTACGATACGGCTTTTGCTCGTAGCTTGCCTTTACCATATACACCTCGCATTCTATTCCGTATTGCGCGCAGGCAAAGCTGAGTGCCGTGCCCCACTGTCCCGCACCGGTTTCCGTCGTAATCTTCTTCACGCCTGCCTGTGCATTGTAGTACGCCTGCGGTATCGCCGTATTGGGCTTGTGAGAACCGCTTGGGCTTCCGCCCTCATATTTGTAATAAATGCGGCAATCTGTGTTCAAAGCTTTTTCCAACTCGGTGGCACGGATCAATGGCGATGGGCGGTAAATCTTATATTTCTCCAGCACAGCGTCGGGGATTTTCACAAAACGCTCGTCGGTCAATTCTTGACGAATAAGCTCATCGGGAAACAACGGCGACAGCATGTCGGGCGTAATCGGTTCGCGCGTTCCGGGATGCAGCGGGGGCAACGGTTTTACCGGCATATCCGCTACAATGTTATACCAGTATTGTGGCATTTCGTTCTCGTTCAAAAAAAACTTCTTTGTGTTCATACTATAAAGTGTTAAAGATTAAACAATAAAAAAGGCCGCCTGCAATTGCAGACGGCCTGTACCTTTTTGTCGTAATATTTTAAGCGAATCAATTCATCACATCACAACATACCGGTGCGCATCGTCTGCCGAGAAACGATGGCCACCACCAGTTATTGTTAAGAAATTGATGCATTATTTGCGATTGCTATTGGACAAATGTAGGAATAAAAACCACACAAACAAGCATCGATCAAAAAAAACAAGAAAGTATTCCACGCTTGTCGTAGCGATCTATGATTGCCAATATTGCCTTTGCGACACTTCGGCTCAATAGTTGGTGTCGATAGGCGGAGCTATTTTAAACAACAGATTATGAAAATTGAAATATGGTCGGACGTGATGTGTCCGTTTTGTTATATCGGCAAAAAACATTTCGAAAGCGCATTGGAACAAATCGATTTCGGAGACGAGATCGAGGTAGAATGGAAGAGCTTCCAACTCGACCCCACATTGCCGATGGACGGTGAGACAACCACAACGCGCGATTATCTATTGCAGAAAAAAGGTATGCCTGCGCAACAGGTGGACGGCATGATGATGCAGCTGAAACAGAGCGGCGCACAGGCGGGGATCGATTTTCAAATGGATCGCGCCATACCCGTCAATACCTTCCGCGCCCATCGTTTTATCCATTATGCGCAGAACGAAGGCAAAGGCAACGAGGCCGAGGAAGCATTGTTCAAAGCCCATTTTACCGACGGAAAGAATGTAGGCGATATAAACGTGCTGGCCGACTTGGCCGCGGAAATCGGCCTAAACAAAGACGAAGCCAAAGCATTTTTGGAAACCGATGACCTGAGCATGGAAGTGAAAGCCGACATCCACGAGGCGCAACGGTTGGGCATATCGGGCGTTCCGTTTTTTGTGGTTGACCGAAAATACGGCGTTTCCGGCGCGCAGCCTGTGCAGGTCTTTGTAGAAACGCTGAAGCAAGCTTATCAAGAAGCACAACCGAAATTCAAGATGAAAGGCGACGAAGAAGCAGGTGCCTGCGGTCCCGAAGGTTGCGAAATTTAGTCGGTTCCGTCCGGCATATTGAAACGGATGTTTCTCAACAAGCCGGCAAACTTGGTGCGCTTTACCGGAGATTTGCGGAAAATCTCTGAGAAGATTTCTTGCGTAATTTCTTTCCATTCGGTTTTTGAATATTGCCGAACGGGATCATTGGGCGCAAATGCCGACTGGGAGTGCGGCGCGGAGAACCGATTCCACGGGCAGACATCTTGGCAAATGTCGCAGCCGAAAATCCAATCTTGCATTTTACCGTTGAAAAAATCGGGAATCTCGTTTTTCAATTCAATGGTCGCGTAAGAGATGCATTTGCTGCCGTCCACCACGCGCTCGTTCACAATGGCTCCTGTCGGGCATGCGTCGATACAGCGACGGCAACTGCCGCAGTGGTCTGTGGTAGGTCTATCGGCAATCAATTCCAAATCGCAAATAATCTCGGCCAAGAAAAAAAAGGAACCGTGTTTTTTGGTTAATATATTTGCGTTTTTCCCCACCCAACCGATGCCCGATTTCTTCGCCCACGCGCGCTCCAAGACCGGCGCAGAATCCACAAAGATTCTAAATGAAAACTCGCCGATTTGTTCCTGCAACCGTGCGACCATATCGCGCAGGATTTCCTTGATGATATCGTGGTAGTCTTTGCCGTAGGCGTACTTTGAAATCTTGAACGAATCTTGCCGCTGAAACTCGGCGGGAAAATAATTGTACGACAAGGATATGACCGATTTGGCGCCGTCAACCAACAGACGCGGATCCAACCTTTTGTCGAAATAGTTCTCCATATAACCCATCTCGCCGTGCCGGCCCGCCTTCAGCCAACGCTCTAACGGCAAAGCTTCTTCTTCCAAAAATCCCGCTTCCGAAATTCCGCAAGATTGGAAGCCGAACTCCGCCGCCGCCTGCTTGATAAGAGCCGTATGAATCTCCGCGCTGTTCATGCGGCAAAATTACGTCATAGTTTTTAAGTAAATTTGAAACTTGAATCGGCAAGAAGAAGCCTTTATGAAAACAATCTCTATGAAGAAAATAATGACGTTCTGCGCGCTGGCGTTCATCACGGCCGCACCGGTGAGCGCGCAAAAGTTTGAAAACGACGGCAAAGACCTCATAAACGCCACGGCATGGACGCAGACTTCGGGCGAATGGGCTGCACTGAATCTTCAGGCATACCAATTAGGAAAAATGCGCCTGGCACAAATCATTACCCAAGAACCGCTGACCAAGCCACGCGCTGTGGTACTGGACATAGATGAAACCGTGCTGGACAATTCTCCGTATGAGGCGCACGAAATCTTGAGCGGCCGCAGCTTCGACCAAAACGAATGGGAAAAGTGGACCGCCTTGGCCATCGCAGAACCCATCCCCGGCGCATTGGATTTCTTGAACTTCGCAAAAAATAACGGCGTTGAGATTTTCTACGTTTCCAATCGTAATGAATCTGAGCGCAGTGCCACACTCCGCAATTTGCAAAACAAGCATTTCCCCTTTGCCGATAACGAGCACCTGATCTTAAAAACGACGACAAGCAGCAAGAAGGAGCGTCGTCGTCAACTATCGGAAAAATACGATATAGTCTTGTTCTTCGGCGACAACCTCAGCGATTTCTCCGATATGTTCTATTACGAGAACGGCAGTAAACCCGCAGTGCAAGTGGTGAAAGAAAACGCTTACCTGTTCGGCAGCAAGTTCATCATCCTGCCCAACCCGATGTACGGAGACTGGGAAAGTGCGCTGATGAAGCAGAACCCCGGAAAAACCAACCGCAGAGAAGTAAAAATTCGCAGTCTGAATTCTTATTCCGTCCCGAAAAAATCTGTACTTTTAAATTAAAATTCATACCGATTATGCTACACGATATTCTGAAGGCAGGAAACTACCACCTGATAGATGTGCGCGAACCCATGGAACTGGAAATGGATGGCAAGATTGAAGATGCCATGAACATTCCGCTGGGCGAACTGGAAGACCGCAAACAAGAAGTGACCAACCTGAAAGGAACCAAGATATTTTTCTGCCGTTCAGGCGGCCGCTCGGGCAAGGCAGTGGAATACTTCGGCAAGGAAGGAATGACAGATGTCTACAACGGCGGTGGTTATGAGGACGTTCGGCAAGCGCTGGAAGATATACAATAACAAAAAAGGAGCAATTAAAATTGCTCCTTTTATTTTTGGCGCCGTTGCGTTTCTATTTTACTGCACGGCTCAGCAGCCATATAATCAGCGCAATTACGCCAACCACTACAATAATCCCCCACCACATTCCGGCTTTGAAGATATCGCCGATGGCCTCACAACTTGTCATCATCAATGACACTGCCGCCAACAAACTGAATAACGCATACTTTTTCATAATTCTTGGTCTTTAATGTTTATTATTGACCAAGTAATTACAATAATTCTGCCACTTTTGACGAGTTGTATTCTTGAATGAGTTTTTCAAAGATTTTATCCACAGGAAGAACCTCATCAATAAGGGCCGAAACCTGTCCTATTTCCAGTTCGCCTTCTTCCAAATCTCCTTCAAACATGCCGCGTTTGGCCCGTGCGCGGCCCAAGGCCAACTTCAACGCTTCGGCATCGCGGCCTTTGTCGTAAAGGGCGTCTATCTCGTTGTAGAATTTGTTTTTGACCAAGCGTACGGGCGCCAGTTCTTTCAAGGTCAGGTGTGTACTGCCTTCGCTTAGCTGCGTAATCATATTCTTCCAATCGGCGTGTCCCGAGGCTTCTTCGCTGGCCGCAAAACGCGACCCGATTTGCACTCCGTCGGCGCCCAAAAGCATGGCTGCTTTCATCTGAGATCCTGTGCCTATGCCGCCCGCCGCAATCAACGGTATATCGATGGAACGGCGCACGTTGGGGATAAGGCAAAGGGTTGTGGTTTCCTCGCGACCGTTGTGTCCGCCTGCCTCAAAGCCTTCTGCCACCACCGCATCTACGCCTGCCTCTTGGCATTTAACGGCAAACTTTACGCTCGATACCACATGCGCCACGCGCACGCCTTCTGCTTTCAGTTGTGATGTATAAGTCTTGGGGTTGCCCGCCGATGTGAAAACAATCTTCACATCTTCTTGCAAAATAATGTTGATGATCTCTTCCAAATTGGGATACAGCATCGGCACGTTTACGCCGAAAGGTTTGTCGGTTGCGGCCTTGCATTTCCGTATATGCTCGCGCAAAACATCAGGATACATGCTGCCCGCGCCTATCAAACCCAAACCGCCGCAATCGGACACTGCCGAGGCCAGCCGCCAACCGCTGTGCCAGATCATTCCGCCTTGGATGATGGGATATTTTATCCGGAACAAATCGGTAATTCTGTTCATCGTTTTTTATAATTTGCCTAAAGATAAAAAAACCTCTGCGATTCCGGTTTTGGCGCAGAGGCAAAGAAAAAGCCATCGTCTCCGATGGCTTGATATAAGTTATTTGAAGAGCGCTTCTTTGCTCCAGTTTGTTTTGAAGTTGCAATCGTTATAACGCTTATCGATCGAGATAAAGGTTTCGGGCAGACGCTGTTCTACCCACGCTTCCAAAACCTCGTTCCGCTTTTTGTTCAACGCATAATCTTTCACGCGTTCGTAATCTGTGGACAAATCCAACGGATGCGCGGGAATCTCGTCTTCGATGCGGATGATCTCGACCGTTTTGCGGCGGTTCAACTCATGTTCGAACGGATCGGTGATTTCGCCTTTTTTATGTCCGGCAATTTGATAAGAGATGACAGGCTCCAAATCTAGTTTCTCCCGGCGGTCGCTGCCCGTGCGCTCATCGCTCGTCAAGCCGCCGTTAAACTTGGTCGTTTTATCGTCAGAATACTTGTGCGCCGCTTCTTTGAATGTGATTTTCCCCGACTCTATTTCCGCCTTTATGTCTCTGAGTTTCTGCTTGGTTGTTTCCAGCTCGGCCGCCGTCGGCTCTGATTTGATCAGGATATGGCGCGCGTCATAAAGCTTTCCGCTTTTCTTTAAAAGCTGAATGATATGGAAGCCGAATTCGGTTTCTACAGGATCTGAGATTTCATCTTCTTGCAGATTGAGTGCAGCCGCTTCAAACGGCTTCACCATCTGGCCGCGGGGAACATTGCGGTAAAGACCTCCGTTGGCAGCAGAACCTTCGTCCTCGGAATAGATGCGGGCTTGGCTTTCAAAGCTTTCACCGTTCAGTATGTCTTGCTTTATCTTCTTCAGACGGTTTATAATGTCTTGCTTATGTTCTTCGGTCAATTGCGGATACAGTACGATTCGGCTGAGTACAACCTCGTCGTTTATCTGCGGCAATTGGCTTTTGTACAAAGCGTAGAAATCAGAAACCTCGTTGGGCGTAACATCTACGCCTTGCGTAATCAGGCCGTATTTCTGCTGCGTGTAATATTGCTCTGTATCGATCTTGGAAATGGCGTTCTTCATTTCATAAGATGTACGGAATTTATAGGCGTCCAGCATGGCGCGCTCATTAGGAAAAGACGCCTGAATACTTTGGTATTTGCGGTCGGCGGCCTCGCGGATCTCCTTTGATCTGTCCTGAATCAAGGTGTCTTTCTTGGCGTAGTACAACAGCAACTTGCTGCTGATCATATTCTCCAAAAACTCGCAACGGCTGCCCGTCTGCATCCCTTGCTGGCGCGCATAATTTTCTTGGTCGACCACATCGGACTCCAGCACGATTTCATTGCCGATCACGGCTGCGATACCGTCAACCAATTGACCCTTCGCAATCTGCTGCGCATGCATTTGCGAACCTGCAAAAAGGCCCGCAAAAACCATAAGTATACCGAAGAATCGGCGTTTGATATTCATTTCAATCGATTTTTGAATGCTGCAAAATTATAGATATGGCCGAGATATGCCCTATAATTTATTATAATTATTTCTTAAAGTTCCGATTTTCAGCCCATCAGATCTCAGCTTCGAAAGCGGTCAATTCCCGAAACGCGGCGATGCGTTCTCTCAACAATTCGGGCGTAGTTTCCAACAAGCGCTCGGTACCGAACTTCTCTACGGTGAACGACGCCATTGCGCTGCCCACGAGCAGAGCGGTCTTCATGCTCTCAAAATCCGGTCTGCCGCTGCGCACCAATTGCGCCGCAAATCCGCCTGCAAAGGTATCTCCGGCACCGGTAGGATCAAACACTTCTTCCAACGGCATGGCCGGAATTGCAAAGATCTTTCCGTCGTGAAACAACAGCGCGCCGTGTTCGCCTTTTTTGATGATTACGTACTTCGGGCCCAACGTGTGAATCTTTTTCGCTGCTTTAACCAGTGAGTATTCGCCGGAGAGCTGACGCGCTTCTTCGTCGTTGATGGTGATCACATCTGTCTTGGCAATCACTTCCATCAGCAAATCCCAGGTCAGATCCATCCAGAAATTCATGGTGTCCAAAATGACCAACTGCGGGCGTTTTTTCATTTGAGACAAAACGCTCAACTGTACGGCCGGATGCAGGTTACCCAACATCAAGACCTCGGCATCGGCCGCCGCTTCGGGGACTTTGGGCTCAAAGTTCTCCAAGACATTAAGCTCTGTCACCAGCGTGTCGCGGGAGTTGAGGTCATTGTGATAACGCCCGGACCAAAAAAAGGTTTTGCCGTCCTCTATCACCTCAATACCTTCGGTCCGTATTCCGCGCTCGTTCATCATGCGCAGATAATCTTTCGGGAAATCTCCGCCCACCACGGAGACCAAATGCACTTCGGCGTCCAGTGCCGCTGCGGCAATTCCTATATAAGTAGCTGCGCCTCCCAAGATCTTATCCGTCTTCCCGAAAGGGGTTTCAATCGCGTCGAAGGCTACTGTTCCTACTGTCAGTAATTTCATAGTTAAAAATCAAGTTTTACTGTTTCTTCCATTCGAAGGTTTCTATCAAATGCCGAATGTCATTCTCTATATATTGTACCGCCGGCGCCAAAGAATCAGGCTGCGGCCGAGCTTTGAAATAAAGATTTCCGCTGATGAAATTGCGCGTACTGTCGGTGATGTAGAACTGGACATTGGACGCGGAATGACCTTGCAGGCGGTAAAAATTTCCGTATACTTTTTTGTCGGAATAGCTGAAACTCTTGGTCTCGATGGCCGAGGCTTTCACCGTATGCTCGTATACCAACTTCTCGGCGTCTTTGATGTGTTCTACCAAATTGTTCGTCAGCGGATAGTGGCTGATGAAGACGGTTGCCTTCATTCCTTTATAATTGAGACCAAACCAACAGTTTCGATCCGTGGGAACCACTTGGGCAAGCGTCGAATATTCAAAGGTGAAAGG